>DASUVL010000655.1:0-5285 GCA_036379015.1 Niastella sp. | reverse complement strand
ACGAATGTGATCTGCTTTTTCAACTAATATTGATGATAATGAATAAAATAGATCCCTGGCATTTGATGAAATCGGATATTGACCCGGCATTGACGGCACATTCGTAATGGCTTCATCGCCTGGTTTTTGCCACCTGTCGGCGAAATCCTTGTTTCCGGCCCACGAGTTAACAAGCTGGGTATAATTAGTAGATGGTCTTCTGAAGAAATGCCCGAATTTATAGGTAATATTCACTGATAAGGAGAAGTCTTTCCAGTGAAAATCATTTCTGAATGCGCCTATTGTCGGCGGGTTAACCGGACCGTTATAGATCAATTCGGCTAGCGTTGTCTTATTTACTATATCACTATGCAAATTTGTCTTTTCGCCATTCAAAATCCCTAGCGATTCACCATTGGTGGGATCCAGTCCTCCCCATGCAAAACTATAGATGCCCAGAACGGGATAACCGTTATATGGCGTCAAAGCACCGCCTATGTCACCACTTCCCTGCTGAACGATAACCCCGGCAATAAATGGTTTGCTATAATTCGTTACCTTATCCGTAGCATGGCTGAATAAAACGGTTGAATTCCAGGAAAACTTATTATTTACAATCTTTCCGGTTAATTGTACATCCACCCCCTGTCCGTTAATATTCGCCATATTGCCCCTGAAACTGGTGAGTCCTGTAGTAGGATCCATGACGGCATCCCCAATAATATCCTTTCCCTTTTTTGAGAAGTATTCAATAGTACCAGATAAAACATTCTTCTTTAAAGAAAAAACAACGCCAGCATTTAGCATATTTGTTTTTTCCCATCTTAATTCCGGATTAGGCGGATTAATAACAATTGCACCGGTAGCCCCCGTGAACACTACAGTCGTATACCTCACCGTTGTATAAGCTGTTTGACCTTTATTTATATTCCCATTATATCCGTATGTCGCCCGCAGGGCCAACTGATCGAACAGATCAGTTTGGAAAAATTCCTCGTTCGAAACGTTCCATTTAACGCCCATTGACCATAAGGGCACAACCCGTTGACTACTTTTTATACCAAAATAATTCGTATTATCAAACCGTCCGCTGGCTGAAAAAACATACCGGTCATTATACGTATAGGAACCGTTGGCATAATAAGACAGGTATCTATCCAGTCTACTGCCTACAGTACGGGGATAGGGAATTGCCGTAAGCGTTGAAGCCGGATTGGTTGCAAACCTGGTCACAAAATCAACCGGCTGGCTGACAATAATTTCGTCATCATATCCATATAACCGGCTTTGATTACTTTGTTTTTCAAATTGCTTTACTTCAAACCCACCGATCATGTTTACCCTATGCTGTTGCCATTTATGGTTAAAGTTTACCTGCGCCCTGCCGGTATGGCCTTCCAATTCAGAAAACGTTTGATCGAGGATCCCGCCTAATGGAACAATGTATTTTACAGTAGCAGCCGGATTATAATATTTATTTATAAGGTCCCTGGTGAAATAGGTTTCCAGGCTTTTCAGATCATTATCCTTCCGCAATTGCTTTTCATACTGATATTTTAATTCTATATTAAAACTGCGGCTAAAGGTCTTGCGCAATTCAATGTTTACTTTATTATAATTTTGCTGCGTAGTATTATCTGCGAGATTGAGCTCATCGACAGGCCGGTACTGCCAATCGAGGAATCCCTGGCTTTCCTTTAACTTTTTATAGGTAGCCTGGAATCCATAGTTTACCGGAAGGGCATATCCGTTCTCATCTGCCAACTGCGCATAAGGATAATATTTTCTCGCACTTAAAGAGATCAGGTCGTTTAAACCAGGATTGTTATTAGCAACCTTCATGTTGGTATATAACAGTGCCGTGTTAATATCAAGATCCTTAAATGGCGTAAAACTGTATGAAGCATTTATTGAATACCGATTGAAGTTGTTCTTCACATAACTACTTTGGTCCTTGTCATAACTTAATGACATAAAATACCTGGAGTTATTTCCACCTCCACTTATAGATAAAGAATTCTGTAGTACAACTCTATTCTTTAAAAAGTACTTATCAAACTCATCTATTACCTTATGTTGCTTAAGGTCTTCAATTTGCCGATCTACCTCGGCGGCGGGTATCAACCCATCCCTTTTTTTAATTAACAGATCTACCACCGGCGTCAAAGGAAATTTATTCGCGCTGTTTTCCGAGGTGGTATACCATCCCTTTGAAAAAAATATTTTCTCTGCTTCAATAAAATCTTCTGAAGACATCAATGGAAAATAATCCAGATCTGGCTTTGCCTCCATCGTAACATTCGTATTAAAGTGCACGGTCGGCGCCTGGTTGGTGTTCCCTTTTTTAGTGGTGATCACAATGACGCCATTAGCAGACCTTACCCCATAAATAGAAGCCGCCGCCGCATCACGCAAAATGGTGATTGATTCTATTGTGTTCGGGTTAATGTTGGTGATATCACCGTCGTATGGGAAATTGTCCAATACGATCAGTGGCTGCACCTCAGCAAATATGGTGCTCCTTCCCCGAATATTTAATGTAGGCTGATCGGTTTTGCTGGTGCGGTAAAAAGCAAGGCCACTGGCTACGCCTTCCAACCGGGAAAGGATGTCTAAAGAAGTTCCTCTATTTAAAAGCTTATTATCAATCTGAACAAAAGAACCTGTTGCCCTATCTTTAGGGATCTGTTGATAACCGGTATATACTGAAACGGAAACGGCCGCTAATTCGCTTTCGACCAATTTCAGCTGTATGGAAATTTCAGTCCGGCCTTCCAGCTTTACGGTTTCCGTTTCAAAACCAAGATAAGAGATCTCAACAACGGCATTCTCCGGTACGCCTCTTAATTCAAAAATGCCCTGGGCATTCGTGATGCCTCCAATAACTGTTCCCTTTACTTTTATGTTGGCGCCCACTAAAGGCTCGCCTTTATGATTCAATACTTTCCCTTTTAACTCTACCGGCGGCGGCGCATCTCCATCACTATTTAGCTGTTTGTTATTTCCTGCCTCCTTGCTCTTTGATATTATGATCGTTTTATTTTCTATATGATAGCTAAGCTGCTGATTTTTCAGGGCAAGCTTCAACACCTCTTCAACCGGAGCATCTTTTTCATGTAAGTTCACTTTTTTGGCATCATCCATTATATCGGCAGTATAGAAGAATATATACCCGGTTTGCTGCTTTATGGTTGTAAATACCTTTTCAAGCAAGATATTCTTACCGGAAATAGTAACCGTTTGGGATAGGCCATCAGCTTTTACGTGCAGAAATGCTATTGTTAATAGAATTGCTGTCAGTTTCATAATTCGTAAGGTTTGTGTGCCTGCGAACTTTTTTAAGCAGTTTTTTGGTTTGCCGACAGTACAGGCAATAACAGCCGGCAGGTAATTGCGAAATTGCATACCTTAGTAGTTGAAAGGTTGAGTAATAGGATTCCTAATCAGTTTTTATTATTGGCCTTTTTTTCAGCCGGTGTGTTTAGTGGACATACCGGCTTTTTTTAGCCATACTTTCCCCACTGAACCTGTTCACAGATTGCAGCAGGGAAAGTTGATCACATGATTAATTGGTTCATTTGAGTTTTAATTTTAATATGGCGTTAAGCAAGGTTTTGGCCGTTAAAAAATAAATCACATGAGAAAAGAAAATCAGTTTATGTAGTGTGCTTTGTGTTTCTATTCCTGGTTTAATTGGGGATGGGAGGCATTACAACCAGCGTTCTTCCTTCGATCCGGAATCGTACTCCGGTAGTTAATCCCAGCGCTTTCAGCACCTGAGGCAGCGTTAGATCCCGTTCCATTTCTCCCTTAAATTTTGTAGTGGGCTTAGTGCCTTCATATGCAACGCCAATGTTGTACCATTTTGTCAATTGACGCATTACGCCATCTATATCAGCTTTCTCAAAATTGAATCGTCCGTTTTTCCAGGCTATGGCTCCTTCGGCGTTGGCATCGGGAAATACCTTTGCAATACCATTACTCACCTGCGCTTGCTCACCGGGTGCAAGCAGGGTTTGGGAATCCCCCAGGTTGATCTTTACCGAACCTTCCAGCAGTGTTGTTTTAATAACACTTTCATCATGGTAGGCGTTTATATTAAACCGGGTCCCTAAAACCTGTACATCCATTTTTCCACCTTTTAGGTCAGATACATGTACAATGAAAGGTTTGCCCGCCTGGTGAGCTACTTCAAAATAAGCTTCACCGGTTACTTCTACTTTTCTTTCGTTTCCGGTAAAAGCCACCGGATACCGAATTGTTGCACCCGTGTTAAGCCATACCTTACTGCCATCGGCTAAAACCATTCCATAAGTTTGCCCATTGGCTGTACTTAATATATTAAACAAACCTTCTTTTGGAGACTGGTCTTTCTCCTCGTATACCAAGGTACCATTTTTATTAACTACAACCATTCCGCCCTGTTCAGCCAGTTGGCCGGCAACCGTGCTATCCAGTACCAGCTTTTTGCCATCGGCCAATGTTAACGAGGCTGCTGTTTGGCCGGGTACAATTTCATTTTGCTCTACTGTTTTTGTGTCGCCTTTTGCAACGTCCTTGTTACCAGTATTGCGTGAATTCATCCAAAAAAGTGCAGCAGCAGTTAGTAACACAATCACTGCTGCTGCTGTTGCTACATCCCGATACCATGCCTTCCTTTTTATAATGCTCTGTACCTTGGCCATTTTTTGATCTAACAAGATCTTGTCGCCTTCAACATCTACTTCATGTGCTTCAATCAATTTTTGAAGCAGGTAATCTTTATCTTTCAGGTTCTCAAATAAAGCCCTGTTTGCCTCCTCCGTTAGCCATTCATCAAGGGTTATTCTTTCCGCTTGCGTAAGTTCTTCATCAGTGATAGCTTTAACAACTATATCATTGATGTGGCTATTGTCTTTCATTACACTTGCTTTAGTTGAGATATGGAAGTATCTCGATAAATAAAACGGTTACTAATTCGGGGTACGGGCTATACGTTATATGAATACGTATGAACGAAAAATATGTACCAGTGAACGGGAAAAAAATGTGGTGGAATGGTTGGTGGGATCAGAGCCTCTTCATAAAAAGAATTGCCAGTAAGATCACATATTGCTCCAGGCCAAGCGTTAGCCTGAGCGCTTTCATAGCTGCAGCATTGGTATTTCGTATAGTATTTTCTGACAGGTTCAGCAATTGGGCAACCTCTGTCCTGCTATAGCCGTCCAGATAGGTAAGCTTGAATACCTGCTGCATCCTTTCAGGCAACTCGTTGATACGTTCGTATAATATTTGAATCAATTCAGCTTCCTGATATCTTTTTTCAA
>DASUVL010000654.1:0-5064 GCA_036379015.1 Niastella sp. | reverse complement strand
GTAAGTTGGCAATACGGCTGGTATACGATTTTTGCTTGTATCCGTTACAGATGATATAGGTGTCTTTATTGATCTTTTTACGAGCATATAGCTTTTTGATGATCTCGATATCGTACGCGTAGGATGTTTCCAGGTGAATATCGTGCTTCAGCGCCTCTTCCACTATAAACGAAAAGTGCGAGCTTTTTGTACAGTAACAATAATTGTATTCACCCTCATACTTATGCTTCTTTATGGCACTGGCAAACATCTTTTGTGCCTTTTTGATCTGCATGCCGATCTTGGGCAGGTAAGTTAGCTTCATGGGGGTGCCGTACTTGGCAATGAGCGCTTTCAGATCGAGCCCGTTAAAATGAAGGTAACTGTCTTTTACATCGAACCCTTCCTGTGGAAAATTAAAGGTCTGTTGCACCAGGTCGGCGTACGAGTTGTTCATGTACTGGTTCACGTTGCTGATAGTAGTGAATTTAAATGGTCAGGAAAAAGATACCCAAACTAAAAAAAGTATTGCAAAAGTAATCGTTTGCACAATTTTTCAAATAAAAAAACATGCCCGAATTAAAATTGTCAAAAAGGTGTTGATACCCCCACCCCCTAAAGGGGGCTTTTATTCGGGATTGCTGATATTACGCTGGCTTCACGAATCAATTGCTTTCACGTTTGTCGTTAGCGATTGGCAGAACAAGCGTTTTGCCTGCCTTTGCTGATGCAACGCAATATGCAAACTGCATTTTTTATTACTCCCCTTTAGGGGCTGGGGGTATTAATTAATTGTTACCTCCAAAAAGAAACCCCACACTCTGTAGAGTGTGGGGCATCGATATGTTGTTTGCTTTGCAAAGCTTATTTTACAGAAGCGATCAGCTGTTTGAAAGTTTCTGGCTCATTCATGGCCAGCTCAGCCAGCATCTTACGATCGAGGCCAACACCTTTCAGGCTCAGCTTATGAATGAATTCAGAATATGTTAAACCTTCAGCGCGTACAGCTGCGTTGATACGAACGATCCACAGTGCACGGTATTCTCTCTTCTTCAGTTTGCGGCCTACATATTTATATTGCAGACCTTTTTCCATTACGTTTTTCGCAACGGTGTATACATTTTTACGTTTACCGTAATAACCTTTGGCAGCTTTCAGAATCCGCTTGCGGCGCGCCCGGCTAGCTACAGCATTTACTGAACGTGGCATATCTTAATAATTTGAAAATTTGAAAATTGATTAAAGGGAAAAATTACTTCAGTCTGAGCAAGCGCATTACAAAATCCTGGTTGGATTTATGTACTGTACCATCAATTCCGAGCTTGCGTTTACGGCGATTAGACTTTTTAGTAAGAATGTGACGTTTGAAAGACTTCTGATGCGTGATCTTACCGGTGCCGGTTACTTTAAATCTTTTTTTGGCACTGGAGTTCGTCTTAACCTTTGGCATAGTTAAATACTATTTGCTGGTGATACCCTGCTGGCGCTCCCGAACTGACGGGAAACTTTTTGGGCCATGTGGGCAATGTTTGTTTTATGGGTTATAACCAATAAAACGTAAAATGGAGCGCAAAGGTAATGATAATTTAAATACGGGCAAAGTTGAAGTTGTGGCCAATTTAAATATGTTAATGCCTGATTTTAAAGGAGTTGCCTGCGGGTTTCAACTTTCGGTTTATTGACTACTGCTCCCCGTTAAGGGCTGGGGGTAAACAAAAAACATCCCGACGACTTGTCGGGATGCTTCCATATTTCAATCTTATAAACGACCCTAAGACTCTTTTGGTTTCTTCTGTTTGCCTTTGGGCGAAATGATCATCAACATACGTTTGCCTTCGAGCTTGGGCAACCCTTCGGGCTGTCCTACATCTGCCAGGCGTTCTGCAAATTTTAATAATACCAGCTCGCCTCGTTCCTTGAACATAATGGCCCGGCCTTTAAACTGCACATATGCCTTTACTTTATTGCCTTCTTTCAAAAAGCTTTCAGCGTGGCGTGCTTTAAAGTCAAAGTCATGGTCATCTGTACCAGGCGTAAAACGGATCTCTTTTACTTCGGCCGTTTTACTTTTGGCCTTCATCTCTTTTTCCTTCTTCTTCTTCTCGTACAGGAATTTATTATAATCGATGATTTTACATACGGGCGGGTCAGCCTGCGGTGAAATTTCTACCAGGTCAAGCTGTTGATCCTGCGCCATGCGCAATGCATCCTGGATTGAATATACTCCTACTTCTATATTCTCCCCAACCAAACGTACCTGCGGCACGCGTATCATATTATTGGTGCGATGTTCCTGCTGTTGTTCTTTTCTAAATCGGGGATTGAAATTACCTCTCGGTTGTCTCGGTGGAAATGCCATTTAAATCTTTTAATTAAACAATTTTTTGAGTTCTTGGTAACCAGTTTTACATGCTGAGTTACCGGTTTTTGAATGTTGATTTTGTTTTCAAATATATGTTACGGATAAAAAATCGTGCTAGGTTCTTATTCTAAGATATGAAATCTATATGAACTCACCAGCACAATATTATTCTCCTCTGCGTTCTTTGATCTCCGCTTTTGCTTCATTGATGAACTCCTCTACTCCTTTTGTGCCTGCATCACCCTTACCCTGCCGGCGGATCGCCACTTGATTTTCATTCATCTCTTTTTCACCAACTACCAGCATATAAGGCACTTTCATCAGTTCGGTATCCCGGATCTTTTTGCCTATTTTTTCGTTCCGGTCGTCCACTTCTGCACGAATATCCGCATTTTTCAGGGATTCCAAAACACTATTTGCGTAAGGCAGGAACTTGTCGCTTATGGGTAAAACTTTAACCTGAACCGGGGCCAGCCATACCGGGAATTTACCGGCATAGTGTTCCAGCAAAAAGCCGATAAACCGCTCATGGGTGCCTAATGGCGCCCGGTGGATGATCAACGGGGTTTCTGCCGAATTTTCTTTATTGGTGAATTCCAGTTTGAACCGGCGGCCCTGGGCAAAGTCAACCTGGTTGGTAGCCAGGGTAAATTCCCGGCCGATCACACTCCATATCTGCACATCGATCTTGGGGCCGTAAAAAGCCGCTTCATCCTGTATCTCCACATAAGGAATATTCGATTCTATCAATACCTGGCGAACCATTTCCTCGGTTTCCTTCCATAATTCCGGCTCGTTGACGTATTTCTGTCCCAGTTTGGAAGGTTCATGCAGCGATAACCGCATTACATATTTGTCAATACCGAATATTTTAAAGTATTTCTGGTACATTTCATTCACCGCCCTGAACTCATTGGCAAACTGTTCGCGGGTGCAATAGATATGCGCATCGTTCATATGTAAACAACGTACACGCATCAGTCCAAACAACTCACCACTTTGTTCGTAACGATAACAGGTACCATACTCCGCCAGTCGTAAAGGCAGGTCTTTATAGCTCCTGGGCTCAGCGCCGAATATTTTATGGTGGTGCGGACAGTTCATGGCTTTCAGGTAGTACTTGGTGCCATCCAGCTCCATGGGCGGAAACATGCTATCCTGGTAATAAGGCAGGTGTCCGCTGGTGATGTACATACTTTCCTTGGCTATATGAGGCGTAACCACCCGTTTGTAGCCGCCTGCCTGCTCTGTTTCCTTAGCCAGTTTTTCCAGTTCTTCAATAATGACGGTTCCGTTAGGCATCCATAAAGGCAGGCCCGGACCCACATCATCATCCATGGTAAAAATTCCTAATTCCTTACCCAGTTTGCGGTGATCCCGCTTTTTTGCTTCTTCCAGCAATTGCAGGTATTCGTCCAACTCCTTCTGTGAAGGAAAGGTTACGCCGTACACCCGGGTAAGCTGTTTATTATTACTATCGCCTTTCCAGTATGCACCGGCAATACTGGTGAGTTTGATGGCTTTTATGGGCGCGGTAGTGGGAATGTGCGGACCGCGGCACAGGTCGGTAAAATTGCCCTGGGTATAAAAAGTGATCTCCCCGTCGGTAAGGTTGGCCAACAGGTCCAGTTTATACTCATCGCCTTTTTCGGTAAAATACTGAAGGGCTTCGGCTTTGGGCATTGCTTTGCGCACATAGCTGTTATTCTTTTTGGCCAGCTCGTTCATTTTCTTTTCGAGCGCAGCCAGGTCTTCTTCGGTCAGTTTGTGGTCGCCCAGGTCCATATCGTAATAAAAGCCTGCTTGCGACTCAAGTGCCGGACCAACCCAGAATTTCACCCCGGGAAACAAACTTTCAACCGCTTCTGCCATTAAGTGGGCAGAAGAATGCCAGAAGGTTAATTTACCGTCTTTGTCGTCCCAGGTTAATAAATTAAGGGAGGCATCAGTAGAAATGGGTCGCGTGGCGTCCCAAACCTGCCCGTTTACCTTCGCTGCCAATACTTTTCGGGCCAATCCTTCGCTGATTGACTTCGCTATTTCCAAACTAGTGGTTCCTTCTTGGTACTCCCGTACATTTCCATCCGGGAAAGTAATTTTTATCATTTTATCACTACCTTTTTTTGTTACCGCAAATACAATTGTAAGGTTTTAAAAATGCAGGAAATTATGATCCCTGCGATGTTGTATTTCCGGAAGAACGGCAAATTTAACGAACAATTTGCAGACCACCATTTACGATATGTGTCGTAAAAAACTAATTATTAAGTAATTTGCCGGTTGATGTACTTAGTTTGGGGCGAAACGTACCAACTGGCTAAAGAAAAATAATATTTTCAGATGAAATCAGTTTTATTTTTTGTGTTTTTGGGCATCGGCTTTTGCGTACAGGCGCAGGAACTTACTGGCATCTGGCGGGGTAATTTCAAAAGAACACCCATTGCCGCCAACGGTCGCCTGATGGAATTACTGGGGGGCGACGAGCGATATAAATTTGAAGTACAAATAGATCAGAATAATAAAACATTTAAGGGTGTTACCTATTCCTATCTTACCACCGTGTTTTATGGGAAGGCCACTTGCCAGGGAACTGTAAACCCCAAAACCAATGGGGTAATGCTGGAAGAATTAAAAATTGTAGATGTACGCATGGCCGGTGGTAGCGATGCCTGTGTAATGACTTTGTTCTTAAAATATTCCAAAGAGAACGATGAAGAATTTAT
>DASUVL010000653.1:0-8302 GCA_036379015.1 Niastella sp. | reverse complement strand
TTCTTTGAAACCTTTTTTCAGGTAACATTCATTGATGGCTACTTTACGGCTCAACTCTTTTATAGTAATAGGCTCACCAATGTGTTGCAGTAAGATTTCCCGGGCCTTAACGATCTTTTCGCGGTCGGCTTCGTTTGCCAGGAATTTGCACTGGAACGATTCTATCTCTTTATCATCCCCCAGCATACACTCCAGGCTGTACAACAACAGCATCTGGGTTTGGGCATTGATATAGATATTTTCCAGGCTATCAGTATAGGTATGACTTAATAATGCTTCCAACACCTGGCGGGTGCGGCCGCACAAAGGAAGTATTTTTGAAAAAGAAGAAGGATGAACAAATTGCAACACTTCATCAGTAATGGTTTGCAACTTACCGGGTTTTACAAACTGCGACAAGTGGACCGCTGAAAACCGGAAACTCATTACATCAATACTTTCAATTCTTTCTGCACAGGCATGCGAAGTGTTGATTTTGCACTGGTCGCATTCCACTTCTTTCTGATTGCAATACATATTACCCGAAACACAAAACTTCAGCTCCACATAATTCTCCTGTGGCACTGTCTTCTTAATATGATATACCAACACCCCGGTATCCTCAATATTCCATTGGGAATGTTTCCGGTATCTTTTAATGGCATATTGAACCGAACCGGGCATCTGCTGCTCTTTTTCCTGCAACAGCTGCAACTGATCATGCATGATCGGTTGTTTATAGGCCAGTGAAAGTATATCAGGCGGGTTATACATATTTGGACGCAAATTTACAGGTACAACGTTAAATTTCCCAATGGTTTATCAGTTTGGCAGTCATGGAAGTGTCAGAATCAGGTCAATGGTGAATGGTCAATGGTCAATAAAAAACAAATCACCAACTGAGAACCAGTTGCTTATTCAGACAACAGTCAAACCGGTAGCCAATAACATGGTTTACATTAAAATTGTTCGACGAACACTTAAAAGGAGAGTGGACCGTGAATTTAAGTTGCTGCAGAGTAAAATATTCTGCTCAACAATGGTGAGCTATTCACCATTGACCATTGACCATTCACGCTACCTTAATCGAAGCTCTGGTTGCTCGAAGAAGACATCTTCAACAGGCGGTCATATTGTTCTGGTGAAAGGTCGTTGTAAAAGAAGTAAACAGGATCGAGGTGGCGGCCATTCTTATGTACCTCGTAGTGACAGTGCGGGCCAGTTGATTTTCCGGTGCTGCCTACCCAGCCAATGATCTCGCCGCGTTTAATACGTTCGCCGGGTTTCACTTTAACCTTGTACATGTGGCCATACAGGGTTTCGTACCCGTACCCATGGTTCAGTACTACGTGATTACCATAGCCATTACCTAAATTGCCAGCCGTTTTAACAGCGCCATTGGCAGTGGCATAAATGGGCGTTCCCTGCGGAGCGGCAAAATCGAGCCCGGCGTGAAACTTTACCGTTTTATAAACCGGGTCAATCCGATAACCGAAACCAGAGGCAAGGCGTTTCAGGTCGCTGTTGCTCACCGGTTGAATGGCCGGCGTACAGGCCAGCAGCTGTTCTTTATTCTTAATAAATCCGGTTATTTCAACATATGATTTTTCCTGGCTCACCATGCGGTTCTCCAGGTTGCGGAGAGAGTGTACTATGGAATTTTCCAGTTCGTAATTGGTCATGCTGGCCACCATTTCCATTTCTTTTTGTTGCGCCATGTCTTTCGCCCGCATGCTGTCGGGGATGGGATTGGCCTCGAAAATGGTGCGGTAAATATCATTATCGCGCTCTTCGAGCTGGTTCATACGCTGTTGCATTTTAGCAACCTGCTCGTCAAGCACCCAGTAGCGCTCCTGCAGCTGTTCATTATACTGCATCAAAGCCTTTTCCTTGGTAGAAGGAAAATACCGGTAAGCAACAGAAACAATAATTATAGAGGTAACAATAGCAGCCGACATAAAACCTAGCACTCGCAGCAGCTTAACGTGCAGCGGAGTCTCCAGCTTTTCATAACGGAGTGTATTGGTGTTGTAGTAGTACTTGATTTTCTTCATGGATACAAGCCGATTACCAAGGTTGCTTTTCAGCAAAACAGCCCGAATTAAGTTACCTTTGCAGCCGTTGCCTAATCGGTAACATTTACAAATATAAAGGCTTAAGTGTCAATTTTATCAAAGATCGTTCCGTTTTATGATGACCAGCGCAGAAATTCGTCAGCAATACATGGACTTTTTCCGTAATAAAGGACATGAAATCGTTCCCTCGGCCCCTATTGTGGTAAAGAATGACCCTACTTTGTTATTTACCAATGCCGGGATGAACCAGTTTAAAGATTATTTCCTGGGAAATAAAAAAGCCCCCTTTCCACGGGTGGCCGATACCCAAAAATGCCTCCGGGTAAGCGGAAAGCACAACGACCTGGAAGAAGTTGGGGTTGATACCTACCACCATACCATGTTTGAAATGCTGGGCAACTGGAGCTTTGGCGACTATTTTAAGAAAGAAGCCATCGCCTGGAGCTGGGAATTGCTTACTGAAGTTTATAAAATACCCAAGGACAGAATATATGTTACTTTTTTTGAAGGTGATGCCGCCGAAAACCTGGCCAGGGATGAGGAAGCATTTGCAGAATGGTCCAAATTGGTGGCTGCCGACCGCATTTTACCAGGTAATAAAAAAGATAATTTCTGGGAAATGGGTGATACCGGCCCTTGCGGTCCCTGTTCCGAAATTCATGTTGACTGCCGGACCGAGGAAGAAAGAAAACAACAAAGCGGCGCTGAACTGGTAAATAAAGACCACGCGCAGGTGATCGAGATCTGGAACAACGTGTTTATGCAGTTCAACCGTATCTGGGACAATGAAAAGGGTGGTTTAAAGGCATTAACTGAATGGCAGGAAAAATACAAAGGAGATGATCTGCAAAAAGAACGTTCCAAAAAAATAACAGTACTCACCAAACTGGAACCCCTCCCCGCTAAACACGTTGATACCGGTATGGGGTTTGAACGACTGGTGCGGGTGCTGCAAGGCAAACAATCCAATTACGATTCTGATGTTTTCACCGGAACACTGGCGGCTATTGAAAACATTACAAAAAAGAAATATGATCCTACGGCCACCCCCAAACCCGCCGATGGCGGGGAGCCAACCGCAGCAATGGCTGCCGATTGGCTTCAGGCTGTGGCATTCAGGGTGCTGGCCGATCATATCCGCGCCATCAGTTTTACTATTGCCGATGGACAGCTGCCCTCCAATACCGGGGCCGGCTACGTAATCCGCCGCATTTTGCGCCGGGCCGTTCGTTATTATTATACATACCTCGATTATAAACAACCCTTGCTGCACCAATTGGTGCCGGTATTGGCAGAACAGTTCAAAACAGTATTCCCCGAACTGCACCAGCAACTCGACTTTGTTGCTAAAGTTGTTAAAGAAGAAGAGGATGCCTTTTTGCGGACCCTTGAAAAAGGACTCAAAAAGATCGATGAAATAATTGCTACTGCCCAAAACAAAACCATTAACGGCTCTGCAGCATTTGAGCTGTATGATACGTATGGCTTCCCCGTTGATTTAACGCGGCTGATAGCCCGGGAAAACAACCTCGAAGTAGATGAGAAAGGTTTTGAGGCAGAAATGAAACAGCAGAAAGACCGCAGCCGCGCTGCCACCGCACTGAGCGCAGAAGATTGGGTTGTACTGAGCGAAAATGGCAGTACCAGCTTTGTTGGCTACGATATGGTGCAAACAGATGCCAAAGTATTGAAGTATCGAAAGGTGACCGCCAAAGGAAAAACTTCGTTTCAATTGGTGTTGAGCAAAACACCTTTTTATGCCGAAAGCGGCGGACAGGTTGGCGATACCGGCGCTCTGTTCTTTGAAGGCGAAGAAGTAGCTGTAGTAGACACCAAAAAAGAAAATGACCTCATCATTCATTTTGTTGAAAAACTTCCTATAAATATAACGGGAGTAGTAGATGCCCGCATCAATATCGAACGTAGGGCAAAAACAGCCGTTCACCATTCAGCCACACACTTGCTGCATGCCGCTTTGCGTAAAGTACTGGGCACACATGTGGCGCAGAAAGGATCGCTGGTAAATGATGAATACCTGCGTTTTGACTTTTCGCATTTTGCTAAAATGACTACTGAAGAAATAACTAAAGTAGAGATCCTGGTGAATGAAAAGATCCGCGCCAATATTCCGGTAGTTATAAAAGAATTGCCCAAAGAGGAAGCCCTGAAATTGGGCGCCATGGCGCTCTTTGGCGAAAAATATGGCGATGTGGTACGGGTAGTGGTCATTGATCCCGGCTATTCGGTGGAGCTGTGTGGTGGTACGCACGTAGGCGCCACGGGCGAACTGGGTCTCTTTAAATTAAAACATGAATCAGCTGTAGCAGCCGGTGTACGCCGTATTGAAGCTATCTGCGGCCTGGCAGCTGAACAATATATCAACGATCAGCTAACCCAGCTGACGCAGGTAAAAGAAGAATTGAAAAACCCGGCCGACCTGTTAAAGGCCGTTCAGAATATTGCTGCGGAAAACAGCGACCTGAAGAAAAAACTGGAACACCTGGAGAACCGCATGCTGGTAGGCATATGCAATGAATTGTTGCATAAAGATGAGATCATCAACGGCGTTACGTTTGTTGGGGATATTGTAGAAGTAGGCAATGCCGATGCATTAAAGAAATTGTGTTTTGACCTGAAGAATCACCTCAACGACCATGTAGTGGTGTTATGCGCCAATATCGGCGGCAAACCATTTGTAGCTGTTGGCATTGCCGATACGGTGGCAGCAGCCCGGGGGCTCGATGCAGGAAAAATTATAAAAGAACACATAGCCCCGCTTATCAAGGGCGGCGGTGGTGGACAAAAAACCCTGGCTACTGCCGGCGGACAGGATGCAAGCAACTTACAGCAGGTGATCGCAAAAGTGAAAAGCTTGTTGTAAATTAGGGCATGCGATACAGTTATATCCGGTTAAGCCTTGTCATTCTCTTATGCTGGCATTTTACTATATGTTCAGCCCAGTCAATAAGTATTGATTCTATTATAACTACTTCGTCCCTGAAAGAACTGGTACAAACGCTGGCAGCGGACAGCTTTCAGGGACGCCTTACAGGCACCAAAGAAGAGGCGAAGGCCGCTTTATTGATAAGTGAATTACTAAAAAAAGCAGGGGCTTTACCGGTGGCCGGCAATGACGGTTATATTATGCCGTTTAGTACCCCCGAAAATATAACAGCATTCAATGTGGTGGCAGCCTTGCCCGGTAGATCCAAAGCCCAGGAAATAATTATATTCAGCGCCCATTACGATCATATTGGTACTAAAAATCGCACCACTCAATACACACCGCCTGAAAATGGCAGGCCCGAAAAAGGAGATGTGATCTACAACGGGGCCAATGATAATGCATCAGGCATTAGCGGACTTATTCATTTAGCCCGGTATTTTGCCCAACATGCCCACAATGAACGAACGCTTTTATTTATTGCTTTTTCAGGTGAGGAAGAAGGATTGTTAGGTTCCAAAAAACTAGCGCAAGCGTTTGACCCGAAAGCCGTAACAGCTATGATCAATATGGATATGATCGGGCGGCCAATAGCTACCAATAAAAAGTATCCATATATAACCGGTGAACAGGCATCAAACCTGCAAACATTATTCAACGATAAGTTATATAAACTGGCACCTCAATACGGAGAGAACTATTTCCGGGGCGATCGGTTTATAGCAGAATCGCTTTATTCGCGATCAGATAATTATCCCTTTGCTCAAAGGGGCATTGTCGCGCATACGATCATTACCTCCTCACCCAAAGACCAATATTACCATTCCCTCAATGATGAATGGGAAAGGCTGGATTATCCATTTATGGCTGAAGTAGTAAAGGCCATTGCCCTCGCCTCTTCCGGCCTGGTAGAAGGTACCGATACGCCGGGGAAATAGTTGAAAAGTTAACAAGTTAAAAAGTTGATAAGGAAGTAAACCAACGGGTTGATTTTCAACTCAACCTGGCAACATAAAACGTTTCAATCCTACCAACATATAAATCTATTCATCACACCTGCCTTTTCAACCCTATCAACTTTTCAACATTTCAACTAATCTTAACACTTCCGAAAATTTTCGTATTTCAATTAATTCCCTATATTTGATGTACGAAAGTTCACGTAGTCAATTTAATAATACTCAAAAACGCTAATAAAATGAGACGCTACCTGATTTCCTGTACCGCGATGGCAGCCATGACTTTACTACTCTGCCAGCCCCTGGCAGCCCAGGACAAAGAAAAAGGTAAAGAAAAAGATAAAGACAAGGACAAGGAAAAAACAGAAATAAGCTATTATAATGAAGAGATCATTATCAAAAGAAAAGGTGATAAGGATACCAAGGTCACCATCGAAATAAAAGGCGATGATGTGACTGTGAACGGAAAGCCGCTGGCTGAATTTGACGACGATAATATTATAATAAAAAAGGGAAGAACAGGCGCTTTTGGATATGGAGCGCCCCATTCTCCATTCAGGGGCCAGGGCGGAACCTTAAATTTTGATAGTCAACCCGACAACACCGCATTCCTGGGTGTAATTACCGAAAAAGATGAAAAAGGCGCCCGGATAGAAAAAGTTACCGAAAACAGCGCGGCCGACAAAGCTGGTTTAAAAGAAGATGACGTGATCACTAAAGTTGGGGGCGCCGCCATTGACAGTCCTGATGACCTTACCAAAGTTATCCACACCTACAAACCGGAAGATAAAGTAACCATCACGTACGAGAGGGATGGCAAAAGCAATAAAACTGACGTAACGCTGGGAAAAAGAAAAGGAAATACCTTTAATTTTCAATCGCCCCGCATTGATGCCATACCAGATTTCAATTTCGAATGGAAAGACAATGGTATGTCCCCCCGCATTTATTCTTACGGCAAACCCCGCATTGGGATAAAAGCGCAGGATACAGAAGATGGTAAAGGCGCGAAAGTATTAAGCGTTGATGATGAATCCGCTGCCGAAAAAGCCGGTATTAAAGAAGATGACGTGATCACCGAGTTCGATGGCAAAAAGATAAACAGTGCCGATGAATTAGCCAGCGCAGCCCGGGGCGCCAGAGAAAAAACGGCCTTTAAAATAACCTTCAACCGCGATGGCAAATCGCAAACCGTTGAAGTAAAAATTCCCAAAAAATTAAAGACCGCCAATTTGTAGTACGTCTTCAAACATCAGCCCTATATGAGTCGCCGAAGCTTTAGCGTAGGCAGACTTTAACAGCCGCTGAAGCTTTTAAGCCCAGGCTGGCACAGGCCGTTCCGATTAAATCCGGAGCGGCTTTTTTATCAAAATACCATAACCAGAAATGAGGTATTTTTGCCTGATTTTTCACCATTAGGCAATCAGAATAATATGTCGACAAATTACGATGCATATGAGATAGTTATTGGTTTGGAAGTACATGCCCAATTGCTCACAAACAGCAAGCTGTTTTGTGGGGATAGCGCTGCTTTTGGCGGCGAACCGAATACCCATATCAGTCCTATTACGCTGGCACACCCCGGCACTTTGCCGAAATTGAATAAAAAGGCCATCTCTTATGCCATTAAAATAGGTTTGGCCTGCCATTGCACCATTACCCGGCATAATTATTTTGCCCGCAAAAACTATTTTTATCCCGACCTGCCGAAAGGCTACCAGTTATCGCAACATACCACACCTGTTTGCGTGGGTGGCTTTGTAACCATCCGTACCCAGGAAGGAACCAGGGATATCAGGCTCAATCGCATTCACATGGAAGAAGATGCCGGTAAAAGCCTGCACGATGTTGATGATAAAAATACCTGTGTAGATTATAACCGCGCCGGTGTACCGCTGGTGGAGATCGTTACAGAACCCGATCTGCACAGTGGCGACGAAGCGTATGCCTATCTCACCGAACTAAGAAAACTGTTACGCTATCTCGAAATTTGCGATGGCAATATGGAAGAAGGCAGTATGCGTTGCGACGCCAACATTTCTGTTCGTAAAAAAGGAGAGACAACACTGGGCACTAAGGTGGAAGTTAAAAACCTCAACTCCATCCGCAACGTAAAACGGGCTATTGAACACGAAGCCAAACGCCTTGTAGATATATTGGAGTCAGGTGACAAAGTAATACAACAAACCAGAAGTTTTGATGCCGGCAATGGGACCACATTCGCCTTGCGTACCAAAGAAGATGCGAACGATTACCGGTATTTTGCCGATCCCGATCTTACACCGTTTGTAGTAACCGACGATCTGTTGCAGGAAGTAAAGTCAACTATTACGGCCTTACCGGAA
>DASUVL010000652.1:0-3150 GCA_036379015.1 Niastella sp. | reverse complement strand
ATTCACCATTCACCATTGACCATTCACCAATCCACAGCTTCTCCCCATACCCTCATGCCCTTCCTGTAACCATTACAGTTTTCGTAACTTGCGGCCATGGAGCAATACCTGGCACTTTTAAAGCATATCAAGGAAACCGGTGTTTATAAATCAGACCGTACCGGAACCGGCACTACCAGTTGTTTTGGCTACCAGATGCGTTTTGATCTGCAAAAGGGGTTTCCACTGGTTACCACCAAGAAATTGCATCTTAAAAGCATTGTTTATGAATTGTTGTGGTTCCTGAAAGGGGAGACCAATATCAAATATCTGAAAGATAATAACGTAAGGATCTGGGACGAATGGGCCAATGAGCAAGGGGAACTGGGACCCGTTTACGGTAAGCAATGGCGCAGCTGGGCAGCGGGATCCGGTGCAGAAGGCGCTCAAACCATTGACCAGATCAGTGATGTGATCCGTCAGATCAAAACAAATCCCGATAGCCGTCGCCTGATCGTGAGTGCCTGGAATGTGGCCGATCTTCCCAATATGGCCCTGATGCCCTGTCATGTATTATTTCAGTTTTATGTAAGTCCGGCCCCGGATGGTGCAGGCCGTTCGCGGTTATCTTGCCAGCTTTACCAGCGGTCAGCCGATGTATTTTTGGGTGTTCCCTTTAACATTGCATCTTACGCTTTATTAACGCTTATGATTGCACAGGTTTGCGATCTGGAGCCTGGCGAATTCATACATACATTTGGCGATGTGCACATTTACAGCAATCATATGGAACAGGTGAACCTGCAATTAAGCCGCACGCCCTTTCCATTGCCAACTATGCAACTCAATCCGGCTGTAAAAAATATCTTTGATTTCAAATTCGAAGACTTTACCCTGCAAAATTATCAATGCCATCCGGCGATCAAGGCACCGGTAGCGGTTTGATAATATTGAATATTAAATATTCAATATTGAATGTTGAAGTGGAAAACCCCTGATCGATGAGGAATGTGGAATGAGATATTTAAGAATTAAATTTCTCATCGATATGGATACTAACATTCAAAAATTTGATCTAGAAGACAGATTGGTAAAATTTGCTTGTTTGATACTGGAAATCTGTGATTTGCTTCCCAATACAAGAGCTGGGAACAACCTGGAACACCAGTTGTCGAGAAGTGGAACAGCTCCGGCTTTGATATATGGAGAAGCTTTGGCCGCAGAATCTAGGGCAGACTTTTTACATAAAATGAAAATGGCTTTAAAAGAATTACGAGAGAGCAGGATTAATCTTCGCATTATTAAAGAAAAACCAGTGATTAATCATCCAAAGCTTGATGTTGCTTTTGATGAAGTTAATCAATTAATAAAAATCTTTGCTAAAAGCATAGAAACAGTAAAAGCTAATAACATTCTCAAGAAGTAAAAATCAACATTCAAGATTCAACATTCAATATTTAATATTTTTTATGATCCTAAGCCAGGTGGTCGCTGCGGCCGATAACAATGCAATAGGGAAGAACAATAAGTTACTTTGGACGTTGCCGAACGACATGAAGTTCTTTAAAAATACCACCTGGGGAATGCCGGTGATCATGGGACGAAAAACATTTGAATCATTGGGCAAGCCGTTGGCAGGAAGAACAAATATCATTATCACCCACAAACAAGACTGGAAGCCGGAAGGTGTTTTTGTGGTGCATGATATTAAGGAAGCCATGGTTGCTGCCGGCGGAACAGACGCCAAAGAAGCGTTTATCATCGGCGGTGGCGAAATTTACCGGCAAACCCTGCCCGTCACGCAACGTGTTTATCTCACCCGCGTCCATACTACATTAGACGGCGACACTTTCTTTCCCGATATCAACGAAACCGACTGGCAATTGCTTTCACAACTTGATTTTAATGCCGATGAAAAACATGCCTATGCGTATAGCTTTCAGGTGTGGCAGCGGAGAAATATTGAATAACCAATATTGAATTTTGAATGTAGAAGTCAATGCGCTCATTTTAATTCAAACTTTAATATTCATCATTCGATATTCAATATTCAATATTTTTGGCCATGTTTTCTTCCTGGCAGCTTATAAAAAAATACTCGACTTACTATTTAACCGCTTCTAATGGAAAAGGCCATGGAATTCATTCCCCTTTTGTATATGATTTCGTACGTCATGTATTGAACGATAAACGGAATTTTTATGCCTACGGTCAGGTAGAAGCATTGCGCAGGAAATTGCTGCAAAATGAAGCGGTGATCGAGGTGGAGGATTTTGGAGCAGGTTCTGCTATCAGTAAAACCAATCAACGGTCAATTGCGTCTATTGCCCGACATGCTGCCAAATCAAAAAAATGGGCGCAGTTATTATTTCGCATCGTAAACTATTACCAGCCGGCAAACATATTGGAGTTGGGTACCTCGCTTGGTATTTCCACGGCTTATATGGCAATGGCAAATCCACAGGCGCGCATTATCACGGCAGAAGGAAGCGCCGCTATTGCCGCTGAAGCCAATAAAAATTTTACATCCCTTCAGTTATCTACCATTCAACAGGTGACCGGTAATTTCGACGATACCCTACCCGGTATATTGAAAACTTTGCCACAACTCGACCTGGCTTTTGTTGATGGCAATCACCGGTATGAACCCACGGTGCGGTATTTTAACCAGCTTTTACCATCCCTCCACGCCAACAGCATATTAATTTTTGATGATATTCACTGGAGCGCCGATATGGAACGGGCCTGGAATGAGATCAGGGAAAATGCTGCGGTACAGCTTTCCATTGATCTGTTTTCCATTGGACTGGTCTTTTTTAGCGATCAGTTTAAGGTGAAACAGCATTTTAATATCCGTTTTTAATAAAATGGGTACAATATAAGGTGCAGCGTTTTGAAATACCAACCTGGTAGGGTATGGTATGCCCATTGCAATGGTGTGTCAATATTTCAGTATTACCACAATAAAAAAGTCAATTTGGACGTACCGGTATACATAACTCAAATTTTCCTTACCTTGAAACATATAACTACTACCTGATTATGACGATAGGAGTTTTAAAAGAACCATCCGAAGAAACCCGCGTGTCATTTTTGCCCGAAGTTGTAACAGCCCTGACTAAAAAAGGTGTTACAATATATATAGAATCGGGCGCCGGTGAAAAAGCCTTT
>DASUVL010000651.1:0-6019 GCA_036379015.1 Niastella sp. | reverse complement strand
TGAATGGTCAATGGTGAATGGTGAATCGTGCGACGCGCCACTTGTTACCAGCCCCGACAAAACCGGAGAAGCCTGCATCAGGAGCCATTAATGCCAAAATTCCACAGGGATAGGCACCCCTGCAGAAAAAAAGATAAGATCTTTAAAAGCAGTTAGTTTAGGTCATTCCCTCCCCCTTTAGGGGGTCGGGGGTATTAATGGTTCTGTCCAGCCAGGTTAAACCCATTACCATTTATCGTATGGCCATTTGACCCGTTATTACCGCTTCCATTTAATTTGGTACCGTTTTGCTGTGTAGCTGCCGCTGCCGGATTGCTCAACGATTTTGACAGATCGCCATAGATCTTCGACAGCAACTGATTATTGGTGATCAGTTTACCTTCAAGGTCCTTTGTTTTTTGCTGCTCACGGTTGAATGATTCCTGCAAAGAGGTGATCATATTTTGTTTATCATCCAGTACCAGTTGCAGTACAGCCTGTTGCTGTTGTACTTCATGCAGGTTACGCTCCAGGTTTTCGATATGGCCTGTCTTTGAACGCAGATTATCCTGATGCTGTCTGATCTCTTCCCGGCTGCGCTCAACGGCCTGTTGCCAGGCGGCAACTTCCTCGCGCTGCTGCTGCAATTCTTCCCGCATCGCATGCATTTCACGCTCGAAACTATCTTTCTGCGTTTGCGATTGTTGCACCTGCATGGTTTTATCAGCGGCCTCTTTTTCTATTTCTCTGAATGTTTTAATGCGCTGCTCCAGCTGGTTCTGTAAGAATTCGATCTGCAGTTTCTTTTCCTGTAATACATCCTGCAGATATTGTTGATCGGTGATTTTATTCTTTAATGTTGCTTTTTCGTCTTCCGCCTTTGTAAGCAATCCCTGTAATTCTTTGATCTGTTGTTCGTAGTTGCCATGTTTCTGATCGCCGCCTGCCTGTACCTTTTGTTGTAATACAGTATTTTCATCCCTTAACTGTTGAGCAGTCTTTTGCAATTGCTGCAATTGTATCGCCAGATCACTTTTCTCATTCTTGAATTGTAAGCCCAGCTCATCTACCTGTTTTGCAAAATAGCGCTGCAACTCATCAGATTCCGATTGCGCCGATTTTGCTGAATACTCCATGTTCTTCATCAAATTTTCGAGGCGGGTAATTTCAGCGGCACTCTTGTCTTTAAGGTCCTGCTGCGTGCGAAGTCGATCCTGCAATTGCTGAATAGTATCCTGCAGTTGCTGTACCTGTTGCTGGCTTTGTGCCAATGCTTCGGGCACCTGTTGGTCGCCCTGCACCAGCTTGGCATTGGACTGTGCCGTGTCTAAAGCCTGTTGCAATTGGGTAACCTTCAGCTTATAACCGTTAATTTCCAATTGCAAACGGGAATTTGAATCGTCGTTTTGCTTTTCGGTACTATATGCTTTGTTAAGAAGATCGGAGTATTTTCCTTCCAGTTCGCGAAAGTCCTGCTCAAGCGTAGCGTAATTTTCGCGGTAGCGGCGAACTTCCTGCTCATATTTCTTTATAAGAGGCTGGTTATCGGGATTGGTACCGCTCGCCAACCAATCAGGGACCTGGGTTTGGTTATTGCTATCCGGTTCAGTAGCTACCACCGTATGATAGCCGCCCCCTTCCATGTAAGCAGGTTCGACTCCTTCGGCGATCTTCTTCTTCCTTTTGTAATGAAAGAAGGTGGTCACCAGGAATGCAATAACAGTACCTGGAATAGCGATCCAAAGTACTATTTGCAGAAACTGTTTTAACTCGTACATGGAAACGAGCAGGAATCCAAACATATAAAGAAAGTTTTAGGTACACGTTTAGCTGTCAGAAACAACACATGGTTTCAGAGGGACGTTTGGATTATTATACTACGGTGTGGGGGTATAGAAGGCTGATAACTTATAACTACCGATAAAAAACTTACTTAATACATTCCTTATTGTGCATCGATAACATTAAAATTGGTACAGTTTTTTTACAAGTAGTGGCAACAACGTAATCAGCAACTGATTCAGGGCTCAATAATAATACCAAAAAAAGGTTAAAACAAGCATTGGGCCTTTGTTTTTTCCACAAAATGAAATGAAAAAATACGGTCGTCATTAACACATGCTATCTTTAACACATATGTTTTAACTGTTAGAATAACAAAAATTTAAAGATTCGTAGGGGTATAATAACTTTCAGTTGTCTCTTTTATTAAAACTTTATTGGAAGCAATTATATTTGAGGCGGATTATCAACGTATTAAAGTGACTATCCCCAATACTATCATTACCAATAAACCGCTGTCGGCCGGCAGTGAACAGGAATTTGAACAGCTTTTTAAGGAACACTTTAAAAGCCTGTACGCCTATGCGTTCACTATTTTGAAAAATGAGGCCATCGCTGAAGAAACTGTGCAGAATGTCTTTTATAAGATATGGGAGAAGAAAGTACCTGACAATATTCAAACATCACTCAAAGCCTATTTGTATAAAGCAGTCTACCATGAAAGCCTGAACTACTTAAAACACCAGAAAATTAAAGCCCGGTATCAATTGCATGTTATGCATCAATCAAAAAACGATATGGACCAGGGTGCTTCCAGGAAAATACTGGTAAAAGAACTGGAAGAAAAATTGCGCGATGCCATGAATGCACTACCACAGCAATGCCGCACTATTTTTCAGTTAAGTCGTTTTGAGGGATTGAAATACCAGGAAATTGCCGATCAGTTGGGCATATCGGTGAAAACGGTAGAAAATCAAATGGGAAAAGCATTAAAACAATTACGCGTAAAACTGATTGACTATTTACCAATATTTATGTTAGCATTTTTCTATATATAACATATGTCACTAATTATAAAAAATTACCCTTATTGAAAAGCTATACACAACATATGGACGATCTGCTGGTAAAACACCTTACCGGTGAAGCTACGGAAGCAGAAATGCTTCAGGTGGAAAAGTGGCTGGCAAACGATGAGACGAACAAACATTACTTTGAACATTTTAAACTGATCTGGGAAGAAAGTGTTCAGTTGGCCAACACCTCAACGGTAAATGAACAGGCTGCCTGGGAACGATTTCAAAACCGGGTACAGGAAGGCTCATTTCCCGCAACAACCAAAGGCAGGGTATGGACAATGAACAGCGCCCTGATGCGGGCAGCTATCATTAGCGGCCTCATTATAGGAATTGCCGTGATCACTTACATCCTGTTTAACAACAATCCGGGAACAGTGATCTCTATGGCAAACATACAAGCCACCGATGCGGTTAAGGCCGATTCGCTGCCTGATGGTTCCATAGTGACCTTAAACAAACACTCACAGGTATCTTTTCCCGAACAGTTTGCCAGCAATAAAAGAGTACTGCAATTAAATGGAGAGGCGTTCTTTAAAGTAAAACCTGACAAACAAAAACCATTTGAAGTACATACGAACAATGTGACCATTACAGTAGTAGGCACATCGTTCAATGTGAGAAGCCGGGGCGATACTACCGAAATAATTGTAGAAACCGGTGTTGTGGAGGTATCTACAGAAACACAAACCGTTGTGTTGAAAGCAGGTCAAAAAGCATTTACCGGGTTAAATAAAACCATATTGCAGAAGCAGGCAAATACCGATCAGCTATATAACTATTATCGTATTAAGAAATTTGTATGTGAAGTAACGCCATTATGGAAACTCGTAGAAAAATTAAATGAGGCGTACGATGTGCATATAGTTTTTGAAAAAAACGAGCTGCGCAATATACCCATTACCACTACTTTCGATAATGAACCGCTTGACAATATTCTTAATATTATCAGCTCAACTTTAGATATTTCTGTAGTCAAAGAAAAAGGACAAATTATTCTACGCTAACTTGCATGCAGAATTAATAACCATGACAAAACTACGGGGAGCCCTTCCTGCGATCATTATATTATTTTGTCTCATCAATTCGCATGTATGTGCACAAAGCCTGCTTGATAGAAAGATCTCTATCGATGTAACCAATCAACGTTTGTCACAGGTGTTGAAACTCATCAGCAGTAAAGGGAACTTTTATTTTTCTTATAACAGCAGTATTATAGCACGCGATAGCCTCATTTCTTTTTCAGTGGCCAATAGGTCTGTAAAACAGGTATTGGATCTCCTTTGCGGTAACATGTACAAATGGCAGCAAAATAACAATTACATCATATTACGTAAAGCACCTATAACTACGCCGACCTTCGTTACCAGTCAAACGCTCAGTGTAGAAAAATTATATACGGTTACCGGCTATGTATTGAATGGAGAAACCGGGGAGAAGGTGGAAAATGTGACCGTCTATGAAAAACAACGCCTGGTTTCAGCTATGACTGATGATAAAGGCTTTTTCAAAATAAAACTAAAGAGCCGGTATAGCACCGCATCGCTTGCCATCAGCCGCGAAATGTATGAAGATACCACCGTAGTTATTCAACCAAAATATGATCAGCAGGTAACTATTGTAATGATGCCGGTAGAGGCCAGCGAACCGTTGGTGACCATTAGTCCAATTGAAGATGAACAGCCAGATACCATTGTTATAAAACCGCCCACCGATACGCTGGCAACAACGTCCCGTGCCAAAGAAGACATCCAGGTAGAAAAAACAAAGTGGGGTAAACGCCTGTTGTCGGCCAAACAAAATATACAAAGTATCAACCTGAAAAAATTCTTTGCCGATCGTACATTCCAGCTCTCTTTGACACCCGGCTTAAGCACCCATGGAAAATTAAGCGCCCAGGTGGTGAATAGCGTTTCTCTTAACATGGTGGGCGGCTATACAGCAGGGGTAAACGGAATAGAACTGGGTGGCGCATTTAATATCAATAAAAAAGATGTCAAATATCTGCAAGCGGCCGGATTGTTAAACGTTACCGGCGGGGCGGTTACAGGTGTTCAGCTGTCGGGCATTCATAACAATGTTTTAAAGGATGTCGACGGCTTACAATCAGCCGGTATTTCAAACTTTGTTAAAGGTTCTGTGACTGGTGTGCAAATGAGTGGTATATATAACCATGTTTCAGGAAATGTTGAGGGTTTACAGGCTTCCGGTATTTCAAACTTTGTAAAGGGGAATGTTACCGGCGCACAACTGAGTACTATACACAATCATGTATCAGGATCATTTACAGGTTTACAGGCCAGTAATTATTCCAACTTTGTAAAAGGAAAGCTCATCGGTTTGCAACTAAGCAATATTTATAATGTTTGCTGGGATAGTGTATATGGTATGCAGGTAGCCACTATCGTGAACTTTGCACATAAACAGGTATCAGGTGTACAGCTGTCTGCCATCAGTAATTTCGCCAACCGGGAACTGAATGGGGTGCAGCTATCAACCATGTTTAACTATGCCAAAAAATTACGCGGTGTGCAGATCGGTCTCATAAATGTATCTGACACTTCTTCTGGTTACAGCATTGGGCTGATCAACATCGTTTTCAAAGGATATCATAAAATAGCTTTATCAACCAATGAAGTATTCAAATTCAATGCGGCCTTTAAAACAGGTAACAGCAAATTGTACAGCATTTTATTGGTAGGCTATAGAAGTGAAAGTGTTTCCTGGGGAGGTGATGATACTTCCAGGATAATTTCATTTGGTTATGGAATGGGCCATGAATTTTCACTCGGAAAAAGATTCAGCATAAACCCCGAGTTTACTTCTCAATACCTTTACAAGGATAATTGGGACAATGCCAATATAATGAGTAAACTTCATTTACAGTTCAACCTTAAATTGGGCAAATATGTTTCTCTGTTTGCCGGACCATCCATTACCGCATATTACGCTCAAAAAGATAAAACCTCAGCCGATTTTCAAGTACCCCTTCCTGCCTCCTATCATACGTTCGACCTATGGGACAATGATGTAAAAGGCTGGTTTGGCTGGAATGCCGGCATAAGCATTTTCTAACTTGCGCTATATATTTTCCAAACTAACATAGGGGGACAACCTTATTGAGTTGTCATACTGCAAATAGATCTCTATGATAAATTGGAAAATAGGGGTATGCCTTGTCG
>DASUVL010000650.1:0-5199 GCA_036379015.1 Niastella sp. | reverse complement strand
AAATACGACTATGCGCTGTCTTTTAAAGATTGGTGGCAACGCGATACCGAAGCCATGGTGTTGCGCGATCGTAACCATCCTTCCATTATTATCTGGAGTATAGGTAACGAAGTACTGGAAAGAAAGAAGCCCCGCGCTATTGAAATTGCCAACATGCTTGCCAATTGTATACGCAAAATTGATTCAACACGTCCTGTAACCTCAGCTATGACAACCTGGGATAAAGACTGGGAAATATTCGATTCGTTATTTGCAGCACATGATATTGGCGGATATAATTATCAATTACATCGGGCCCCGGCAGACCACAACCGGGTGCCATCCAGAATAATTGTTCAAACAGAATCGTATCCACGGGATGCATTTGCCAATTGGAAGATGGTACAAAATAATAATTACATCATTGGGGATTTTGTATGGACTGCCCTCGATTATTTGGGCGAATCCGGTATTGGTCGATGGTACTATACCGGCGAAACGCCCGGCGAACATTGGGAACGGGACCTATATCCCTGGCATGGGGCGTATTGTGGCGATATAGATCTGATTGGATGGAGAAAACCGATCTCGCATTATCGGAGCATGTTGTATAATAACACCGAAAAGTTATATATGGCTGTGCGCGAACCAAACCCAACCCCGCTTGAAATTAAAGAAACCATGTGGTCTGTTTGGCCAACCTGGGAAAGCTGGACATGGCCGGGACATGAAGGGAAAAATGTGCAGGTTGAGGTGTATTCCAAATATCCAAAAGTCAGGCTGTATTTGAATAAAAAGCTCATTGGCGATCAAGCTACCACAGCGGATCAGCAGTTTAAAGCTACGTTTACCCTGCCATATGCCCCCGGTCTGTTACAGGCAGTTGGCGTAGCGGATAATAAAGAAATAGAAACAAAGGAATTGAAAACAGCTGGCAACGCTGCCAAAATAAAGCTACAGGCCGACCGCACAAACATCGCGGCTAACAGTCAGGACCTGTCATTCGTTACCATTGAAATAACCGATGCAGCCGGGAACCTGCAGCCAAATGCAGCAAATCAGTTACAGTTCCGAATTGACGGACCTGGCGTAATTGCCGGTGTAGATAATGCCAATCTAAAAGACACGGGTTCATATGTTGGTTCTAAACGTACAACCTGGCATGGACGTGCGCTTGTTGTAATTAGAAGTACGCAACATGCCGGTGATATTAAACTAACCGTAAGTACACCAGGATTAACGGGTGCCAGTATAAGCATCAGGGCGGGGGTGAAGTGATCATGGCATTGGGTAAAATTATTAGAACCCACAAAAATCTGTGGCAATCTCAAATTATTATTGAATCTTGTTTCAGATTGAACAATATGATTCCCTACCACCTAAGATCGTTTGTATTATGCTCAACCTGTTTATTGCTTTTCCTGAGCTCTCAGGAACAGACAAACCTGCCAGGATACAGTGTTATCAATTACAACAGCGATAACGCCCTTCCTCAAAACAGCATCAATGATATGGCCTTCGACAGGAATGGCTTTCTGTGGCTGGCTACAGAAATGGGTATGGTGCGTTTTAACGGGCAGCATTTCCGGGAATATAATATGGCAAACTCACCTGCCTTATACTCCAACAGATGTTTTCTGGTCAACGCCGTGAAGGGACAAATACTCATGGAACCAGGTTTTGCCAGCCACCGGATGTTGACCCTTACAGCCGATTACCGGATACAGGAAGACAGCCTCCTTTCTGTCAATCGATATCAATGTAACCGGTGGAGCAACTGTATATTTTATTATGATAACATCTATAAAAAATGGGGGAGCGATTCCACTGCCTTCAGCGGGCTGTTAAATAAGCTCGATCTCAATGGCGACCTGGTAACAGAGAATGAAAGACAGGCTTATGTAAGAAAAGATTCAAGCTGTTATTACCTCAATGATAATACAGCCGATGTTCATCGGCTGCCCGAAATGGATGGCCATGCGTTAAAGATCCAGTTCATGGTGGGCGACATTTTTTTCTATGTAGACAGGCAAAATCGCTTCTACGCTTATAAGCAGGGACGCTGGCAAAAAAACATCAGCTGCAGCGGCCGGCTCAGGGAGATCTTCAGCCAGGCTGAATCAGGAGCATACCCAAGTCAGTATACGGTAAATGCCATAAGAGATACCATCCATACATTCCTTGTTTACAAAGGGAATATCCTGTTGCTGAATATCCGAAACGGATTGTTGGACTTTGAGGTGCTGGTTCCCAATACGGCTATTAAAAATATCAACTGCCTGATCTATGACGAGGTGTACCGCACCTTATACATAGGCACGGCAACGAGTGGTTTATACATTCTCAAAAAACACGAATTCGAACGGCTTTTTTTTAGCAGCGATCACTATGCGATCAACAGTTTGTATGCGCAGGTAGAAATAGGAGATGGGCGGATACTTTCGTCCTCCGGCGTTCTCAGGCGACATAGCGGTGTGAATATTCCTACACCGGGTTTGTATGACCGGCCCGCTTTGCTGCGATCATCTGACGGCTACATCTGGTACTCCAATTATGACTCCTTAAAAAAGATCGATACCAGCCTGCGAAATCAGGTTACCGTCCAATACCTTGGCGGCTGGCTTATGGCGATCATCGAAACAGGCAATAAAGATATCCTGTACTGCACGCTGCATAAATTATTCCGCCGGAAGGGAAATGATGTTGATACATTACTGGATACGCCTGCATTGATGCAGGGAGCCGACATACAGGTGATCCGCGAAATAGATCCAAACGATCTATGGATCGGCACATCATCCGGCTTATTTTCGTATGACCTGGTAAAGGGTACGCTTATCCGTTTGCCGGGAATAGAGAAAGCTTCCGTACGGGCAATTTATAAAGCCAGCGATGGAACTATCTGGATCGGCACATACGGACAAGGTTTTTATAAGTATGCAAAGGGACGATTCTTCAAAATGCCAATAGATCACGGGAATAACCTGGCCACGGTACATTGTATTATGGAAGACAAACGGGGCAATTTCTGGTTGCCCACGAATAAAGGATTATACAGAGTAGCGAAGCAGGCACTGGACCGTTATGCGTCAAACAATAAAGAGAACGTCTTTTATTATTACTTCGATAAGAGTTCAGGCTTTACCAGTAACGAATTCAACGGAGGATGCATGCCATGCGGCATTGTTATGCGGGATGGTCATTTCTCCCTGCCATCCCTGGATGGGTTGATACAATTCAATCCGGACAGTATCGCTATTGAACCACCCGATCACCCCATATTTATCGACCGCCTGACCATGGACGAGAAACAGGTGTCGATCAGTGATCATTTCAAACAGCGACAGGACGCAGGCCCGTTGGTTTTTGTAATTGGTTCTCCCTACTTTGGCAACCCGGCCAATTTGCACCTGGAATATTCCATACCCCAACTGGACAGCAAATGGCGCCCGGTAAATAATGATGGCAAGTTGGTGCTGACAGGTTTGCACAAAGGTGAGTATACACTCATGATCAGGGAGCCGGCAAATAATGGACAATATAGCTATGAGACGGTGCAGTGGACCATACTGCCGTATTGGTATGAAACCATCTGGTTCATGCTCCTGATCGCAATTGTTGCCATTAGTACCCTTTTCTTTATTTTCTGGCTTCGATATGCACGCGCCATAAAAAGAGCGGAATTGCTCGAACAAAAAGTAACAGAAAGAACACAGGCGCTCTCAGCAAGCAACCGGGTAAAAGAGAAAATGATCGCCGTTATTCTGCATGACCTGCGTTCACCGATACGATTTCTGCATATGATGGCCATGCATATTTATGAAAATCATCAAAGGACTTCTCTGCCAGAGTTAGGAGATATGCTGCTGAAGTTTCGGAATGCAACCCATGACCTGAACGGGTTTACACAGGACTTCCTGGTTTGGACAAATGCGCAGAAAGAAGGATTTATTATCCGGCAGGAAAAAATAATCCTGCGTGAGATCGTTGAAGAAATTATTTCGCTGTATGAGCCGGCCGCCGATATGCATAACAATACCGTACTTAACCTGGTGCCACCGGATATAAGGTTGGTATCAGATTCCAATATATTAAAGCTGATCATCCGCAACCTGGCAGACAATGCCAATAAATACACGAAAAATGGCGAAATAAAGATGGAAGCCATACAGGATGCGTCCACCGTTCGCATTGTTATTAGCGATACAGGAAAGGCCATGAACAAAGAGTTGGTAGCTGAGATCCTTAGCAATACCTATCAGGCAGACAATGACAACCATGGCTTTGGATACAGGATCATCCTGGAATTATTAGCTAAAATACAGGGCGTACTGGATATAGCCACCGCAGGGGAAACCGGTAATAAAATAACGCTGATCTTCAGGACCGGGACCGCATAAATGAACAAAATGATCAGGCAATATCAAACTGCTTAACAACCTGGGTCAGTTCTACTACATTGGTAACTTTCAGCTTTTGCAGTATGTTGGCTTTGTGTGTACTAACGGTAGAGATATGGATGGATAATATTTCTGCAATCTCCGACACATTTTTACCGGCTACCAGGTGTGTCATAACTTCAAGTTCGCGAACAGACAGGTTTTCAAATGATCTGCCGGAAGCGCCTTCCACACCTTCGCCTGCAATGATCTCCTGCACTTTGGCGCTCATATATTTCTTGTTGCTCATTACACAAACAATAGCTTTTCGCAACTCAGAAGCATCGGCTTCTTTATTGATAAATCCCATAACGCCCAGCTGCAGGTATTTCTTTGCATAAATTTCTTCACTGCTCATGCTTACGATCAGCACTTTCAATTGCGGTTGAAGGGTGAAGATATTTTTTAACAAATTAACGGAGTCGGTACCGGGCATGGAAATGTCCATGATAACAAGATCGTATGGCGTGGATTGTATCTTCTTCCAGGCGCTATCGCCATCGTTGCATTCATCAACCTGTACGCTTATATACTCTGATCTTATAAGAAAGGTTAACCCTGTTCTTACAATATTGTGGTCGTCGGCAATTAAAATATTTTTCAAATATGTGAGTCTTTGCATTACAATAATAGCAAATGCTAGCTGAAGAAAACGCAGGTTGCCTCGTTTTGTTCTATTAGTTTTTTTCCAATTATTACTACCTCATATATGAGAAAAAATCGACTACTTGCAGTCAGAAAGTGATTATAACCCGATTACACTTATATTATTGTATCAATA
>DASUVL010000649.1:0-10335 GCA_036379015.1 Niastella sp. | reverse complement strand
CATTGATATTTTATCCAGCACGTGGTACCATTCGGTCGCATTCGTGAATAACACGAATGTATATCCTGTAGCCGGTAATGCCTGGGCGTACTATCCCGACCAGGGCATTGATACCAGGGCCAGCGCCGATTATCCGCGCCTTACAACCAAAGCCAGTGATAACAACTACCGGAGTTCAACCTTCTGGATAAAGAAGGGTGGCTTTTTACGATTACGGAATGCAGAACTGGGTTATAACCTGCCTGCCCTGGCATTGAAAATGTTGCATGTTGACAAATTGCGATTATACGTAAGTGCGGTAAATGCTTTCACGTGGTCGGATGTTGAAAAACACTATGACATTGACCCGGAAACACCGTCCGGTTATCCAGGTATGAAATCTTTTAATGCCGGTATTACCCTCACCTTTTAAAACACTATACATGAACTTCTTAAATAACTTTCTGCATTCCGCCTTCTGCGTTTTGCGTTCTGCGTTCTGCATATATATGATAGTGGCTGTTTTAACCGGGTGCGAGAAGAATTTTTTAGATACAAAGATCGATACCCAGCTCACAGAGGAAGTGCTTAATTCCAATTACAGCACCCTGATATTACTGGCCAATGCGCCGTATAATTATTTACGCAATGAATTTACGGTACTGGACAGCAATCTTTTTGCACCGGTATCGGATGAGGCCGTGCAAACAGCCGTATTTGGCACTGTGCGGTATTTTAATAATGGCAGCTGGAGCGCTTATAAAAACCCTGATTCGTATTATGGTCTTTATTACGCAGGCATACGGGCGGCTAATTACTTTATTGAACAATCCGGTAATTACCGTTCTTTTCTCGCCCTGAACCGCGATACCGTATCGGCATCGGGCAAGATCAATTATACCAACGATACCCTGAATATGGGTTGGTATGTGGCGGAAGCGCATATTCTGCGGGCCTGGTATTATTTTGAATTATCTAAACGTTATGGCGGAGTACCGCTGGTTACGCAAACACTTACCACATCGGACGATACCAATATTCCGAGGGCGTCCTACGACGACATCATCAACTTTATTGTAGGTGAAGTGGATGCCTATAAGAACAGTTTGCAACCCAACTGGAAAACATCTTCCTTTACCAGTAACGATGGCCGGTTGAACCGCGGCGCCGCCCTGGCATTGAAAGCGCGCGCCCTGTTGTTTGCTGCGAGTCCGCTGCACAATACCACCAGTGATGTTGCTAAATGGCAAAAGGCCGCAGCAGCGCTGAATGATGTCATTGTTTTTGCACAGGGCGCCGGCGGGTATAACCTGCACACGGATTACCGCAATTATTTTCTGCAGACCAATACGTTGACCAGTAATGAAACCATTTGGGCCATCCGCTATACAGCGGGCAACTGGCTCGAAAGAAGTAATTATCCCATTGGTACGGCCGGGGGCGCCAGTGGCATAACACCTACCCATAACCTGGTGCAGGATTATGAATACAAAGGTGCGCCTGATCCGGCTAATCCATATGCCAACAGGGACCCGCGGCTGGCTTTTACGATCGTGACCAATAACAGCACCTGGAATTCAAGGACGATCGATGAATCGGCCGGTGGTACAGATGATATGAAAAAAGCGAGTACCAGCCGTACCGGGTATTATTTGAAAAAGTTTTTGAACGATGGGTTGAACCTGATGCAGGGCGGCACGCAGGTACATCACTGGCCCGTATTTCGTTATGGCGAGGTATTGCTTGAATATGCAGAGGCCATGAATGAAGCATATGGCCCCGATAACAACAATGGCTATGCTTATTCTGCCCGGCAGGCATTGAATATGGTGCGCAACCGTACAGGAGTTGCCATGCCTGCGGTTACGGTGGGGGATATAGCCGGGTTCAGACTGGCTCTGAAGCATGAACGAAGAATTGAACTGGCTTTTGAAAATTACCGCTACTGGGACCTGCTGCGCTGGAAAGATGCCGCTACTGTATTGAACCAGCCGGTCACTGGTGTATCGGTATCAAAAGACGGGAGCGGACAATTTGTATATACACCCATTACTGTGGAGAACCGGGTATTTGATGCGGCCAAAATGTATTATTACCCATTCGCTCAATCGGAAGTAATTAAATCAAATGGGGTGCTTGAACAAAATCCCGGTTGGTAAACCCTTCACTATTTAAAATTAATCTATGCAACGCAACCTCATCATACAAATACTTTTTATAGCGGTGGTTACAGGAATTGTTGTTTCCTCCTGTGAAAAAGCGGCTTCAGAAAAAGACTATGGTTTTGCGAAAATATATATGCCTCAGGCCATCTTTAAATCAGGTGGTACCACCAACAATTATCCGGTGCCCTCCGGTAGCGATTCTTCTACCTATAATTACCTGGTAGATACTAAGGAGAAGAAATTAAACATTATCCTGGGAGCGTCTTTGAGTGGCCCGGGTAATGCGCCCTATACTGTTGATGTACAGGTTGACAATGACACCATACAAAAAATGTTTACCACAAAAGTGCTGGATACTGCCTTGTACAAATTAATACCATCCGGTATGTACTCACTTCCTTCGAACCTTGCCGTGACAGGCGGTGAAAAAACAGGTACTTTTTATTTGTCGCTGGATATTGCCCAGTTAAAGCTGGATAAATATATTGGTAAATACCTGGTACTGGCAGTAAGGCTGGCTAACCCAAGCGAATATGAATTGAATAGCGCCATCAGTACCACCATCGTTATTGTAGATGTAAATGCATTGGTGATCGGTCCGGCCGTAAATGTAACCAACACGTATATCCTTAATCCGGGAAGTCCTTTTGTGGCAGCTGCTATGAATGGTACCAGATGGGGAACGTTGAAAGACTGGAAAGCAAATGCAGGAGCGATCAGCCATGGGGGAGTAGGCGGGTATTCCTCGGATGGCGATGGGGCTTGCATGGACCTGGAATCGGGCTGGGGATCACCACTCATAAAAAATGGCAAAATATATCAGACCGTGACATTGCCCGCGGGCACGTATGCTTTTGATCCGTCGGGTGGTGCGTGGAAATGGCAGGGAACAAAGGACCCCGGGTATGTGGTAGTGGCGCCTGCTATGGACACATTACCTGATTACACGAATATCGTTAACAATCCGGCTGTGCTGTATAAAACAATTGCACAGCCCCAGGGTTTGGTATCTTTCGAGTTGACTGCATCAACAAAGGTGACAATGGGCCTGGTGGTGAATTATGTACAGGACCAGCAGGGTTTTAAAACCACGAAGGTGGTGCTGTATAATTATCCGAAACATTTATAGTGAAAATAAAAACGCAATGCAAAAGAAAGGCAAGTATATATTGATAGTAGTTAGTTTATGCCTGTTTATTTTACCAGGTTCCATTTGTTTGGCACAGCAAAGCAGGAAAGCACCGGTGTATGATCGCTACAAGGGATTTAATCCTGGTAAAACCTGGTACGATGACAGGGGAGAAGTGATCAATGCCCATGGAGGCGGGTTGTTGTATAGCGGCAATATTTATTATTGGTTTGGGGAATGCCGTACCAGGCAGGGTACCAATGGCGTGAATGTATATTCTTCCCATGATCTGTATAACTGGAAATTTGAAGCGCTGGCCCTGGCAACGGATAGTACCTATGCCGGCAGTGACATTGAGCCCGGTTGTGTTATGGAACGGCCTAAAGTAATTTATAATGAAAAAACGGGTAAGTATGTCATGTGGTTTCATTTGGAGCTGAAAGGAAAAGGATACAGTGCAGCCCGTGCCGGGGTGGCGGTGAGTGATAAGGTGACCGGTCCGTTTACATTTATTAATAGCTTCAGGCCCAATGAAAATATGTCGAGGGACATGACCTTGTTTGTTGATGATGACGGCTCGGCCTGGCATATGTATTCTTCCAAAGAAAATTACGACTTGCGTATTGCCCGGCTCACAGATGATTATCTACAACCTACTGCAGAGGATAAATTGTTATTCAGTGCGCATAGGGAAGCGCCTGCTTTATTCAGGTACCAGAACAAGTACTATTTAATTACCAGCGGCTGTACGGGCTGGGCCCCTAATAAGGCCTCCATACATACGGCTACGTCGTTAATGGGTCCCTGGACGCTCATGGATCATAATCCAATGGCAGGTCCTGGCGCCGATAGCACTTTTGGCGCGCAGTCGACCTATATACAACCGGTAGCAGGAAAAAAAGATGCGTTCATTTTTATGGCCGACAAGTGGAATCCCCAGGATCTGCGTGATAGTCGCTATTTGTGGTTGCCGGTTCATATTCGAAATGGACAGCCGGTGGTTGAATGGGTGGAGGCCTGGAATTTAAAATTGTTTGAAAAGAAGTAATTGTTCTGGTATAGCCTTGTATAAAATATTTCACATGCGTTTTCAATTGATCAATGGTTTGTTGTGCATTTTGCTAATGGCAGCTTGCAGTAGTCCCCGCTTGTCCAATAATAACACCTATGAAAAAGAAGGATACCAATTGGTATGGGCCGATGAATTTAACCAGGCAGGCAAACCCGATTCAACACGTTGGGGGTATGAAGCTGGGTTTGTAAGGAATGAGGAACTGCAATGGTATCAGCCAGAGAATGCCCTTTGTAAGAACGGCCAGCTGATCATTGACGCCCGGCGCGAACAACGAGCTAATCCTGGTTATGTAGCCGGTCATACGAACTGGCGAAAGAACCGCCCCACGATCGGTTATACGTCGTCGTGTTTGCTAACAGCCGGTCGTGCAAGCTGGTTATATGGCCGCTTTGAAATGCGGGCGCGTATTGATATTCGTAACGGCATCTGGCCGGCCTGGTGGACACTGGGCGTTGATAAACCCTGGCCCGGTAACGGGGAGATTGATATCATGGAATATTATCGCGGAAAACTACTGGCAAACATTGCCTGCCTGGGCAATAACCGGCAGGCGGAATGGTACAGTAATACATTTTCCATCGACTCATTGGGCGGGTCGGCATGGGCCGGTAAATTCCATGTGTGGCGCATGGACTGGACAGAAAATTTTATTGCTTTGTATATAGATGATATACTATTGAATAAAGTCCTGGTGAGTGTGTTGGCGAACAAGGACGGCAGTGGTTTCAATCCGTTTAAACAACCGCACTACATGTTGCTGAACCTGGCCATTGGGGGGCAAAATGGCGGCGACCCTGCCAACACCCATTTTCCCAGTTTGTTTGAAGTGGATTATGTGCGGGTGTACCAGAAAAAAATCGGGAGTAAATGAGAAGGGTCGTGGCCTCATACATATACGTTTCACACTGAATAAATTATAATGTCCTAAAAAAGTACGGGATCAATACAAAAAAGTACGGGAAATAACTTTCTTGGTACGCATTGTACTATTCTGCATTAGATTGACACAATATTATTTTCTTTGATGATGTATGGTCAAAGATAATCGCTATAATATTGCCCGCATTTTTATTGAAAAAGGAGAGATTAAAACGATTGCCCAGATCTTCGATTATATTCCCAAGTCAGTAGTGAGTCATGAAATTAAGACTAACAATAACCGCTTTACCCGGCTTATAAACGATCCGCTTGAATTTAAATTAGTAGAACTGTCGAAAATTGCCAAAGCCATTGGCATTGAAACGAAAGTACTGGTGAATATGGCGTTGCAGGATGAGATCCGGAGATCACGGAGTAAAAGAGCAGGCCGGTAACAATTGATGAGGGACCTCTACTAGCTCAATTGAAACAAAAAAAATACGAAATGAATGAATGTTTGTTCTAAAGAAACATAAAAAACTACGGGATGTCGTTTTTTAAGAATTAATCACTAATTCTTTTTTTCTTTGAATAATGAGTATGGATAAACGATATGACAGTATAAAGATCATGATCGAAACCGGACACATAACCGAATTCCAGCAGATTTTTAACTACATTCCAAAAAGTTTACTAGGTAAGCATCTTCATACCAATAATCCACGAATGACCCGCCTTGTATCGAATGTTGATGATCTTACTGTGCACGAGATTGTTAGCATCAGTACACTTTTTAATGTTGATTATAATAAAATAACGCACATCGTCTTTGCGCAATACCTGAAAGACAAGAAGAGTAAGTGATTAACATGTTGGGGCAACGCATTGTGTTGCTAAAGTTCTGCTTCATCCCATGGGTTTTCCGGGAAGAGGGGATTTTCTGTCACTGGTAACAAAGGCAGATTTACCTGCGCCTCATGCCAGGAACCCGGAGGGGAGTGTGAGCCATCCTGTGAAAACAGTGATGGCTCTATCTTTTATACCCAACCCCTAACCCCCCTTTGAGGGGGACCGACCCACCCTATTTACATTGGGCATCAGGATGGGTCTCCGCCAACCGGCGTACGGGCTCACCCTTTTTGCTGTCACCGAGGCGTCTCAGCTGTGGCGGGACGGTTTTTTTATGCCCGGCATGCAAACGTTTCGTTAAAGCGGGCAGGGGAGGATAAAATATTTTGAAGAAATATCGAAACATTTCGATGTATCTATTTATATTTGTGACGGCAAATAAATAAGCCGGTATGGACAGTAAAAAATTTGAACGAATTTCCCGGGCGCTAAGTGATCCTAGCAGGATTGTGATCTTGGAGAAATTCAGGAAGAAGAAAGACTGTTTATACTGTTCGGAAATTCATGATATGCTTGATCTGGCGCAACCCTCTATTTCCCATCACTTAAAACAACTGGTCGATGCAGACCTGATACTGTCAGAAAAAGAAGGCCGCAACCTGAAGTACCTGTTAAACGAAGCGGTCCTCGACGATTACATTGCCTTCCTTAGCGCCCTGAAAGGGTAAAACAGCTGTCCCACCTGGTTGGGACAAGCCGAAAGCTAAAGCAAATACAAAATACAGCTGCACGCTATCCCGAGCAGTCGGAACAAGAATAATAAACGCAGTTAAGAGACTGTGTAAGAAATGCTTTTGTCCAATTTATCGAAACATTTGAATGTATAAATTTATGAAGAAGTCGATCTACATTATGGCATTGGGGGCTTTTGGCATTATAACCACTGAATTTGGAATAATCGGAATTATGCCTGCCATTGCCAAACACTTTCAGGTATCTATAGATACGGCCGGCTGGTTGTTGAGCGGGTTTGCATTAACCATTGCGCTTACGGGCCCATTTGCTGTATTACTAACATCATCAATCAACCGCAAATGGATGATGTGCCTGGTGTTATTCACTTTTGTGCTGTCAAATATTCTTTCAGCGATATCACCCAATTTTACGGTGTTAATGATAGCCCGTATTATACCGGCTTTTCTACACCCGGTATTTTGGGCGGTTGCCACGGTGGCTGCATCCAAACAGGTTGAACCAAAAGATGCACCCAAAGCAGTATCGGTGGTATTGGCCGGGTTAAGCATAGCCACCGTACTGGGCGTGCCTATTACAACCTATGTAGCTGAATTAATAAACTGGAAAGCTTCCTTTGTAGTAGCGGGTGTAATTAATTTGATCGCCTTTGTTGCGTTGATGGCATTTGTACCTTCTATGCCCGTTACCGAAAAACAATCGGTAAAAAGTCAGCTTGTTATTTTAAACAAGGGACAAATGTGGGTAAACCTGGTTGCCACTATGATCATGATCGCCGGCATTTTTGCCACCTATAGTTACCTGGCCGAATACCTGGGAAAGATCAGCAGTATGAACGGAGAACAAATTAGTGTAATGCTGTTGCTGTTTGGTGCAACCGGTATAGCGGGTAACTGGATCACCGGCCTGGCATTAAGTAAGAATGTTTTGTTAACTACCCGTTTCTTCCTGTTATCATTGATTGCCGTGCATGTGCTGGCTTATATTTTTGGCGGGCTGTTTATACCCATGACGGCCATCGTTGGTATTTGGGGATTCATTCATACTGGTGGGTTTTTAATAGGTCAAACAAGGTCTACATCCGAAGCCCCGGAAGCGCCAGAACTGGCAGCCAGTTTAATGGTGTCGTTTGGTAATGCCGGTGTAACATTGGGTACATTCCTGGGAGGGATTATTATTACGCAGTTTGGTATTCACGAGGTAATATGGATAAGCATAGTGTTATTGTTAGCATCGCTGGCGCTCACTTTTGTATTTATCAGAAAGCGGCCCGTTGAATTAACAGAGGTAAAAGAAGAAGAGGCAATAAATGAGGTTATGGAATTGAGGCCGGTAGGTCAGCTAGGCTAATTTGATAATTCGATAATCCCGACCAAAGTCGGGACAAGTCGTGATAATGGAAACGCCCGCTGATAGGTTAATGACATAACAAGATTTAAACAGAATGGATATGGCATCGAGCCTGGACTATACGAAAACAATAGTTCTGGTCCGATGCCTTTTGTTTTGCTGCCTCGCTGCTTTGTTGCCTTTTTGCCTCGTATCGTTACACGCCTATTGCCAGATCTGCACGGTTATCGGTCAGTTCTGCACGTTTATTAAATAATTGTAATATCATTTCATATTTTAAAAAAATGACATTTACTTTGGGTGTTAATAATTTTATATATAAAATAGCCCCACTATGTCCAGAGCTCTTTACCCGTTGGTATTCTTTTCCATGTTGTTGTTCGCCGTAAGCTGTACAAAAGATGATTTTGAAGAGAATAAAGTGCCTATAGCAAATGCCGGTCCTTCGAAAGCAATTACACTTCCCGATTCGGTTGTACTTACAGGCACTGGTAAAGATCCCGACTCTTCTGGTAGAGTAGTGGCCTATTTATGGAGCCAGGTTTCTGGTCCGGCAGCATCTATTATTGTAAACCCCGGTGCAACCACCACTGCTATTAAATTCAGTACGGCCGGCAGCTATATATTTCAGTTAATGGTTACAGATGAGAAAGGGGCTACCGGTGTTGATACGGTTGGCGTGCTGGTGAATCCCTCCATTGAAAAAACGCTTACATTGCAACCCTTCGATAACCGGAATGAGTACCAGCTTGTGGTATTAAATGGAAATGATGTATCAGGATGGGGCCCTGTTTCTATTGAAGTGGATGCCTGGACATCAAATGGATACCCTTATAATTTCCGGGCTCTTTTAAAATATGACTTAAGCGCCATACCTGCTACCGCAACCATAAAAAGCGCTCATCTTTTTCTGTATTCCAATCCTGCCCCAACTACTGGTAACCAGGTTGATGCTAATTCGGGCCCTTCAAATGCATTCCTTTTTCAACAGATATCCTCACCCTGGACAACATCAACCGTAAGCTGGGCAAATCAGCCATCGGTGTCAACCAGCAACCAGATTGTTATACCACAATCAAACCTGGTTAAACAGGACCTGGACATTGATGTAACTTCAATGGTAGGTTCTATGGTGAATAATAATGCCAACTATGGATTCTTTTTAAGATTACAAAATGAGGTGACCTATAATAGCAGAATTTTTGTAGGTAGTCGTAATACCACGTATCCCGATAAGCGTCCAAAAATAGTTATCACCTATCAATAGAGTTTAATAAACGGGTCACATTAGAAACGGGCGGACTCATTCATTTGGGCCGCCTGTTTTTTTGAGGTTTAGGCATTTTAAACTTGTACGCTGTAAATTTTGAATTGTATTCATTTAGTCCGATTATTGTGTTTTATAAGAAAACAGTAATTGGAATGGAAAAGATCTATCTCAGCGATTCGGGCCCTAAAGTATCACCGGCTATTTATGGTTTTTACAGATGGAATGAAGTAACGGGCGATGCCGCCCAAACCATGGAGAAGATCGTGAATCTTTGCCTGGAATTAGGCATCAATACGTTTGACCATGCCGATATGTATGGCGACTACCAATGCGAAGAATTGTTTGGTAAACTGATCAGCCGCAAATCGTTTAAACGGGAGGATATTGTTTTATTTTCCAAGTGTGGACTGGTTACGCCGCATGCCAACCAGCCCGATGTGCGTGTAAAACATTATAATACTTCATCGGCCCATATTCTCAAAAGCGTTGATAACTCACTGAGAAAGCTGAAAACAGATTATATTGATATTTTTCTGCTCAATCACCTCGACCCGCTGTCGAATGTGGAAGAAACAGCCCTGGCTTTACAACGCCTGAAAGAATCAGGTAAAGTGAAAAATATCGGGGTGGTGAATTTCACCGTGTTTCAACACCAACTGCTGGCTTCCCTGTTACGAACACCTATTGTGACCAATCATATAGAGCTGAATTTGCTCAACACAGCGGCGCTCGACAATGGCCAGCTGGATTATATCAAACAAAGGTATATGCGTCCGCTGGCTTCAGCGCCTTTGGCGGCAGGCCGCATTGCCCATGGAACAGATGCGCAGGCTGTAAAAGTAAGGTCAACACTGGAAGCGATTGGCAAAAAGTATAATGCTGATATAGAATCTATTGCCGTTGCCTG
>DASUVL010000648.1:0-3173 GCA_036379015.1 Niastella sp. | reverse complement strand
CCTATCTGGTAAATACCATCTAATTGATAATCGTATATGGCATTACGTGCTTTACCTATATATAAATTGCTTGAGATCAAATCGTCTTCAACTCCATCTTTATTGGCATCTGTTCCGGTAATGGTAATGATCTTGTTTTTGTTGGTCCATATATTGAGCGTGGTGGTCCAGTTAAGGTCTTTTTGATCGAGTACTTTATAAGAGATCATGGCTTCCAATCCGTTGTTACGTAATTCACCAATGTTGGTCTGGATATTGGGAAAGCCGGTGATCTCCGGTAAGGCTATGCTATAAAGCAGGTCGGTGGTCTTGTTAAAATAAGCATCGATGTTTCCATTCAACCGGTTATTGAGCAAAGTGAAATCTACCCCCACATTGAAGCCCCTGGTTCGTTCCCATTTCAGGTTGGCATTACCGAGGGTAGCAACCTGCTGCCCCACAACGGTGCCAGCGGCATCGCCAAAGACGTAGGCCGCACTTGTATTTACTCTTGGGATAGAAAGGAACCGCGGGGTCTGGTTTCCACTTAAGCCATACCCTGCTCTGAGTTTAAGGTAATTAACCAGGCTTACATCTTTCATGAAATCTTCCCCTGAAATGATCCAGCCCAAAGCGGCAGTAGGGAAGTAAGCATATTTAAAGTTGGCGGCAAATCCGGAAAAACCATCACGGCGCACAGTAGCCGTTAATAAATATTTATCATTGAACTTATAGTTCACTCTCGCCATCTGGTAGTTCAATCTTTCTCTCCAGGCATCAGACGTATCATTCAGGGTAGTACCTACGCCCAGGTTATTATAACTAAGGGTCAGCCGGTCGAACCCGGTTGCTCGTGCGTATGTTGCGTCATATTTTCTTTCAATTGCGCCATATAACAAGGTGGCGGAGACGTTGTGCTTGCCGAAGGTGTTTGTATAGGTAAGAATGTTATCAAATGTGTAATCGTAATAATCGCTATACGCCTTGAATGCTTCACCGGTTTGAGAAGCGCCATAAATACTGGAGAAGAAACGCTGATCTGCTCTGTAATTATTACCAAAGTTCATCCGGTAATTAAGTCCTTTCAGGAAAGGGAAATCGATATCGGTATAAACATTGGCGAATAAGAAATTATGCCTTTCCTGATCATCTACATAATAGGTGGTAAAAGGATTCGGCTCGAGTGTATTAGTAGGGAATGGGATCAGTTTGCCGTTAGCGTCAAAAGGCACTTGCAGGGGCGACCAGCGTAAGATGCTGCCCAGCGACGGCTCGGCGCCATCCTGGTTCACAAAGGAACCGGAAGATATTAAGCCAACCTTCCACCAGTTCAGTGGTTTTGTCTCTATGTTGGCACGAATTGATTTTCTTTTGAAAACATCATTGATAACAAATCCTTTTTGATCTACCAGTCCGCCTGACAATAAGTACGTGACCCGTTCGCTGCCACCCGAAATACTGATGTTATTTTCAACGATCCTACCGGTATTAGTAGCGGCATCATACCAGTTATAGTCATTTGGCAACAGTTGGTTACCAACACGCATGGTAGGGTCTACAAAATTGGTTATATTAAAATTCGGATTGGGCTGTGTAAAGTCGGGTGCAAGATAAGCCCGGTCATAATTTGCTTCCTGAATGTTCGCCAGGTATTCTTCCCGGTTCCTTGGTCGCAGATCACTATCCGTAGGGCGTTGGGTAGAGTAGGAGGTGCCGAAAGCGATGCGGGGTTTTGAGCCTACGCGGCCTTTTCTGGTAGTAATAAGTATTACTCCATTGGCTGCCTGCGCACCATATACGGCCGTAGAGCTGGCATCTTTCAATACATCAATGGAAGAAATATCATCAGGGTTTATCGACGATAAAGAGCCTGTATACTGAATTCCATCAAGGATAATTAAAACATTCTGGTTACCACTGAGGGTGTTTTGTCCGCGTATAGAAATAGGTGGTGTGCCACCTGCATAGGTCGATAACCCAACATTTAAGCCTGGTACAGTGCCCTGTAACATCTGGCCCACGTTTGTATTGGGAGCGTTTGCCACTGCTTCCAGGTTTACACTGGCCACGGAACCGGTCAGGTCTTTTTTACGGCGGGTTCCATAACCTACTACTACCACTTCATCAAAACTCTGGGTGGCTGTGGCCAGCTGAACATTCAGCTCGGTGCCATCGCCTACAGTTACTTCCTTTTCAGTAAATCCTACGTTGGAGATAACAAGCAATGCCCCCTTGGACGCTACTATTGAATATTCACCTTTGGCGTTGGTGGAAGTACCGGTAGTGGTTCCTTTCACGGTGACAGAAGCGCCACCTATAGGTGTTCCTGATTCAGCCGTAACACGTCCGTGGACTGTTTTTTCCTGCGCCAATACCGGTAGTGGCACATACAGAAAGGTTGCTGCAATTAACGTAATAAACAACAACCGGCCGGCGCTGCACCTAAAGCGACTGGTTGTGGTTTTTTGCTTTGATAACGTTGGCATAAGCATAGTTTGATTTTATGGCGTTACTAAATGATTTCGGTGATTTTGTAACGGGTAACTGTCCCGGCTAAGCCGGGCCGATGGCATGCGCCATGCACGTATACATACAAACGGGTATTGAAAAAAAACGATGATGAATGGAAATGACTCCGGAGGACCAGGCTATAGAAGATTTGGTATAGCCGTACAAAGGCAAATAAAAGGGAATCAGCAAATTTCATATAGCAATTCGTTTACATAGTACCCCTTTTGGTTGCAATCGTCAGGAAAGAGATACAATTTGAATACGAATGTATGTAAATTTTGAAAGAATGTAACCGTTTACATTCTATTTAATTTCCTTTTATAAAGAATAGCCGTTTGCCAGGCAGGGGAAAAGCCGGCAGCGGCCCATAATTGGCGTAATTATATGAATAACAGGAGGATGACTGCCGGGTTGTTTTCAGGCCGGGGATGTACATGATGCGATGTAAGCGATTGCAGTAATAAGACCCAAGGTCTACAATTAATAGCTGAGGAACTAAGGCCGGTTTCTCTGTCCTTTACCCCGAATTTCAGCTGTTAACATTTTGGTAATATAGCCGGTATGGTACTATTGGCCGGCCGTGTTATTACTATGATGTATGAAACAAACCCCCTTACCAGTTGAAGCATTAATTCAACGGTTCAGGAACAATGCATGCACGCCCGAGGAAATTGAATTATTAA
>DASUVL010000647.1:0-4859 GCA_036379015.1 Niastella sp. | reverse complement strand
GGAGCACCGCGTGTCGCCTTAGCTTTAGCGGTGGCGCACGGAGGCGCAAGTCGATATGTCGAGCGAAGCCTCAGCGTTGAGTTAAGTCTCAGCGTCGAGCTAAGTCTCAGCGTAGAAGGATCCCCCGCCCGCCGGCCTGATAGCCTTGTATTCCACCAATCCGTTAATCTGTAACCTATGAAGGGGAACTTTACTTTATTTGTATTTGTCCTGCTTATACACCATGTCGTGAATGGTCAATGGTCAATGGTCAATAAAAGAAATTCGGAGAGCCTGAATAATATCGGTATTCCCGAATTAAAGAACCACAAACAACAAACCATAAACCACAAACAAGCTGCCGCAGGCACTTGTCCCGCCAATATTGATTTTGAAGCGGGCTCCTTTAATAACTGGCAATGTTATACCGGCACTACCAGTGTAGAGAATGGTAGAAATGCGATCACGGTTACTTCTTCGGCACCTGTTACAGGCAGGCACACACTATATGCAAAAGGCGCCGCTACGGTACTGGACCCTTACGGTTTATTTCCGATCAACCCGCCAGATGGCAGCGGCTATGCCGTTATGCTTGGGAACGATATCAAGGGTGGTGAAGCCGAGCGTATTACCTACCAGTTTACCGTTCCGGCCAATGCAAAAGATGCTTCGTTTACCTACCGGTATGCAGTGGTGTTCGAGGACCCCGGTCATACCCAGGACGAACAACCCAGGTTTATTGCCCGCATGCTCGATGTGCAAACCAATACCTACCTGCCTTGTGCTTCCAACGAATATATTGCAACGGCATCGTTGCCAGGTTTTAAAGAATCTCCGGTTACCAGTTCTGTTAAGTATAAACCATGGTCGTCGGCATTTTTGAACCTCGATGCCTATGCCGGCAAAACATTACAACTGGAATTTACCACCGCCGATTGCACCCAGAAAGGTCATTGGGGATATGCATATGTTGATGTGGGTGATTGCAATGTATCTGCTTCCGCTCATTATGAATGCAATCCTAATATAGCCACCTTTACCGGTCCGGCCGGTTTTCAACAATATAGATGGTATGATAATAATTTCAGTACGGTGTTGGGCACCGGTGAGAGCCTGGTGCTGAATCCGGCGCCGCCCAAGCTCAACATTATTAATGTAGTGGTTATCCCATTTAACGGATTTGGTTGCAGTGATACTTTACAGGCAGCCATCTATCCCATATTGCCATTGGCCAATGCAGGTCCCGATACTATAATATGTCCCGAGCATCCGTTGACCATTGGCGCGCCGGCCACTAACGGATTTACCTATGTGTGGTCGCCGGCAAACTATTTATCCGATTCCCTCGTTGCACAGCCAGTTGGCAAGCCGCCGAAGCCCGCTGCCTATGTTGTTACAGTCACCAGCACCGAGAGCGGCTGTATTGATAAAGACACCGTGAACATTACTGTTTTTCAACCTATAGAAGTGACGGTTTCTCCCGACCAGACTATCTGTGAGGGGCAGACGGTGAACCTGCAGGCCGCAGGGGCCGCCATAACCTATGCCTGGTCGCCGGCGCAGGGGTTAAGCCGGGCCAATATTGCTAACCCGGTGGTAGCACCGAAGGCAACCACTACCTACCAGGTTATTGGGTTCGATGGTCACCAGTGTTTTACCGATACTGGTTTTGTAAAGGTGCTTGTGAATCCCAAACCCCGCGTAAACGTGGGACCGGATGTGTCATTGGCTACCGGAAGTACCTACTCCTTTACACCTTCCACACAATATGGTCCTATTGTTTCGTGGCAATGGACACCTGCCAACGACATCAGTTGTACTACCTGTTCAACACCTGTAGCTACCATCAAAAGAAATATGACCTATTATGCTACCGTCACCAATGAATTTGGCTGTGTAGGCATTGATTCCATGAACATCAAAACATTTTGCGAGCAAACGCAGGTATTCATACCCAATGCGTTTTCGCCTGATGGCGATGGCATGAATGATATATTCATGGTGCGTGGTAAAGGTATTTCCCGGGTTCGTTCGTTCAGGATCTTTTCCCGGTGGGGCGAACTGGTTTTTGAAAAGACAAACTTTCTCCCCAACGATCCTGCTTTTGGCTGGGATGGAAGAATACGAGGTGCTACCGGTCCTTCGGAAGTATATGTATTTATTGCTGATGTGGTTTGTGAGAACGACCTTATTAATACGTATAAAGGAAATGTGACGCTGCTTAAATAAACGCTGAATGCTAAACGCCAAATATTAAATGCTGAAGGCAAAACACAAAAAGCAAAATGCTGGCTTTCACGTTCGGCATTAAGCGTTCAGCATTAAAACTAAAATCTTTCCTATGCGCCGATCTGTACCCTGTTGTTTTTTTATCAGCCTGCTCTTGCATGCTTTCGTAATGCAGGGGCAGGATATTCATTTTTCACAGTTCTATGAATTTCCTTTATTGCGTAATCCGGCGCTGGCGGGTATTTTCTCCGGTAATTTCCGGTTAACCGGTGCTTATCGCAATCAATGGCAAAGTGTTACGGTCCCTTACCGTACCATGGCGGTGAGTGGCGAATGTAAATTGCTGCGGGGATTTTCAACCGGAGATTTTATAACCGCGGGCATACAGGCTACCAATGATGTCGCCGGCGATTCAAAACTGCAACGCACCCAGGTTTTTCCTGTTATGAATTATCACAAATTGTTGAATGAAGATAAACTGTCGTTTATATCCCTGGCGTTTATGGGTGGACCGGTAAATACACGTTTTGATGCTGCTAAACTGCGGTTCGACGATCAATATGTAAATGGGGCGTACAGCACATCCAATGCAACCCGGCAACAGTTTGGTTCAACCGGTTTTACCTATTGGGATGCATCTGTTGGGGTAAGTTTTAAAACCAGCGTGTCTAATAACGTTAACATGTATATAGGTGGCGGGTTATTTCATATAACAGAACCGCTCGTTGCCTTTACCAAAGAATATGATATACGGTTGAATAGAAAATGGGGCGTGAATGGCGGGCTATCGGCCTGGATCAACAATATGGATAAGATCGTTTTTTATGCCGATTATTTTATGCAGGGAGGGAACCGGATGATCCAGGGCGGCGGTTTGTATTCGCATAGCTTTGATGAAACCGGGGATGAAGCCGCCCTGTCTATTGCAGTCGGTGGCGCATTGCGCTGGAAAGATGCCTTTGTTCCCATTATAAAATTGTATACCCATCAGTTAGGAATTGGTCTTAGTTATGATGTTAATATAAGCAAGCTCACCACCGCTTCCCAGTTCAGGGGCGGTTTCGAATTGTCGTTATCCTATATAGGTTTATGGAAGCGGCTGGCAGAAAGCCTGGAGAAGGTGGAATGCCCGATTAAGATATGGTAGTTGAAAAGTTGATAGGGTTGAAAAGTTGATAGAGGTTGACAGGTTGACGAGTTGAAAAGTTGACAGGTTAACGAGTAAACAAGGTTATCTGGAAACAGACCTGACAGGTCGGGCTTGTATTTGCCTTTCCATTATCACATCATCGAATTATCACATTATCACATTTTTTCCCCCCCGTTATGTAATCCTTTCAGTGGCTGCATCCAGTATGAAATAACTGCACGTGAAACAACTGCTATTGCTTTTGCTAATACCTGCGTTTGCCTGCGCGCAGGAAGTAACCCCCGTTTTATCAAGTGATTACCTGGCGTTGATCAATCAGGATAGTCTGCGGATAAAAAATTATTTGCCTGATACCATGAACCGGATCAAGCTGTCGCCATTAATGAATTACTTTGACTACTACGGTTTTCGCGTTCGCAGGATCCATGTGCAGAATGGTTTGTTGAATATTGAACCATATTATCAACGGACACTGATCCTGGGCGGCCAGTTTAATACCCGGGTAGAAATTAAACGGATCAACCAGGCGCCGGCATTACAATCACAATTTGTACAGGGACGATCGCAAAATGGTGCGCTGGTTTGGCGGGGTGCTGAAACCGGCGAAATGTTCAGTTATGGACCGGCTGTGCCAACACAGGAATATGATGGCAGTAATTATATCTATGATGAGCAGGGGAAACTGGTACCTGCAGGTACGGGCAATGGCAAGGTGCCCAATTTATATAATAACAATATTTTCAGAACAGCTTCTTTATTCTCACAGGCATTACGCATGCAGGGCCGGTATATGGTAGATGGCCGGCAGGTATTGAGCACTACTATCAAAATGGGGCATTCGAAAGAGAACACCTTTATAAAATATAATAAGAACACATCGCGTAACATGTCGGCTTCCCTGGAAGCCAGGTTAAAAAAGCTCAACATTACAGGCGCCTATACTTTTTTACAGGATGAATTCTCAAACCCAAACCGGAATGGATTTTTGAACCGCGTATACCAGGATGCCTTGTTGACCCCCGTTAGCTTTAACAATGCACAAAATGTACGGCCGGGTAATCTTCAACAGGCATATGGCAACGAAGCGGATAATCCCGTATACCTGCTTACCGATAATAGCAATCGCTTTTTACAAACGCATCGTTCCGGTAGCCTGATCGTAGAGAATAAACTAAGTAAGGTCAGGTATAAGATCACCCAGGCGTTAGAGGACCTGTACCAGGATAACCAGGAAGGTTATAAACCGGGTAGTGCATTTTTCCCCAATGGAATAGCCATAAACCGCACAAAGAATGACGTAAACTATTTGCTGGAAGGCAATGCTTCGTACGATCTGCGATTCAATAATCGATTCACCAATGTTATCAGTGCCCGCTATAGTTACACAACCGATCGGTCGGTCATCGATTATAAGATCAATACAGCCTATAGTTACCAACGTTCGGCCCATGATGCAACACTTTCCTGGACTTCCAGTTTTCGGGGTAACGACATAGAGACC
>DASUVL010000646.1:0-4576 GCA_036379015.1 Niastella sp. | reverse complement strand
AGATGTAAAGATAAAAGGCAGTGTTTATGCCAGTGGCGGGTGGGAATACAATTATCAGCCGTTATCTATTGCTGATTCCGCTTCAACGACCACACATGTTCCGCTTAGCACCAATTGGACCAAAAGTGGTTTAATTGGGTTGACCAAGATCGTATCGCTGAAATCAAAAACATTTAAGAAAACAAAATTACAGTTGCTGTGGGATTTTATGAGTTCCCAGCAACGGCCGCAAACGCCGGCATTTAAATTCCGGGTGGGTTATACATTTTAATAAGTCGATCAAAGGGTACACATACACCAGTTAGCACAATTGAACCAAAAGTGGTTTAATTGGGCTGAACAGGATTGTATTGTTCAATTAATAAGTCGATCAAAGGGTACACATACACCAGTTAGCAGAATTGAACCAAACGTGGTTTAATTAGGCTGAGCAGGATTGTATTGTTTAACATCGAAAATAGTCACAAGAAAAATCACTTAAGGTCCTGGAAAATAAAAACAGTCTTATGCTACAAAGAAGGATAATTAGCGTTTGCACGGGTTTATTGATCTTTATTGCAAGCCATGCACAGGTAAACCTGCAAACTGGGAGCGCTACTTTTTCGTTGCCCATATTTAACTGGAAGGATAATAAAAGCAGGTTAAATACCGTGGTGGCATTAAGTTATGGCTCTGGCAATGGTCTTAAAGTAAATGATGTGGCCTCAAATGTAGGGCAGGGATGGAGCCTGGTGTCCGGTGGGGTCATTACCCGCATGCAGGTAGGCGAGCCGGACGATCAAAAGGCATTTGAAGGCAATGGTAAAGAATCTGATATAAGAAAATACCCGAATGGTTTTTTGTATTCCTATAATACTGCACAGGATTCAAAAAATGGCTGCCCATTGGCGTTGACCAGGTATCCAATATATGGATCGATGAACCAGGTGTATAAACAGTTCAACGCGGTAGCATCAGATAAACAGTTAGACTATTTCTCGTTTCAGTTCAATGGCAAAGCAGGCATGTTTGTACTGGATCCTGTAAAGGGAGATGTAGGTGCATTTTTGGGTGATTCAAAAATGAAGGTCAGCTTTCAGCGGGATGAAAACATGACAACCCTGGGCATACGCACTACGATCACCTCTTTTACCATACAGGATGTAGATGGTTTGATTTACCGGTTTAAAAAACATGGATTGATGAAGGTGCTGGAAGAAAATTACTGCGATGCCGATCTTAAAGAGAAGCATACCCAGCCAAAATTTGATAACGGCAATGTTTACCATCAGAAAGGATTTGAAAATGCTTCATTTGTGCATCCCTGGGTAATCAATAGCTGGTACCTTTCGGAAATTGAAGATCCATTTACCCGCGCAAGTGATGGTGTTAACCAAGCAAAAATTACTTTCGGCTACGATGTCGCCAGAGATGTTAATAATGTAGCGGGTGTTGATATTTCCTACGATTCATGGCATGACTATTCTACCGTAACACATAAGGTATCCATTACCAAAACCCTCGACATAAAGACTATCGCCATGCCCGATGGTCATAATGTAACATTTAATTATGGTAGTGACCGGGCGGATCTGTCAGGAGAAAAAGCATTGTCTTCCATTGATATAACGTACCAGGGGCGCTATCTTTCCAGGCATCAGCTAACAACGAGTTATTTTATTTTAAACCGGTATGGAACCCCCGTTACGGACTATCAGAAAAAAGCGGCCCGGCTTTGCCTGTTATCGGTAAAAAAACTGGGCGTTGATTTAAAAGATGATTCTCCGCCGTATATATTTGATTACTACATGGGCTCCAATAATCCCGATGATGTGGTGCCGCCGGCCTTTTCCTTTGCGCATGATATTTGGGGTTTTTATAACGGCAGTAACAGTGCTGATTTTACATCCAACCCGATATCTCCATTTCAACCGTTGTCTAGTCTGAATAACAGTCAGTGCAGAGGATTATGCTTTTTACGAAATAATGCTACGGCACCTTATCTGAATGCCAAAGATGGTTATGCTAAAAATGGCTTGCTGCGTCAGATCATTTATCCAACCGGTGGTACGCTTACTTACCAGTATCAGCAAAATACAGGAGCTATTATGCATACCAGTTCAAACATTGTGGTGGGCGGCGTACACGTGTCACAGACAAGCTCAACCGATGGCGGCTACTCAAATGGTTGTGCTAATCCGCTGGTGACCAATTATAATTATGTGATGGAAAATTCGGCGCAATCATCGATGTGGGCCGTTGAAATGCCGGTGAATCAGGCTGCCAGCACGATGCACTATGAACCGGAAGAAAAAAAATATAAGTGGACATGGCGTACTGCTCCGGGCGGAAGTTGCGTATGGACCTATCAGTACCCGGGTATATTATCGCAGAACCAATCTGTAGACCTGACCAGTTTTCAAAAGACAATGGATGCCATATCGCCTATTTTAGGGGTGATTTCTACTATCACCTTTGTTGTGGATGTAGTAGCATTGGCTTGTGGGGCCACCGGTTTTCTAGCGTGGGCGGGAGTAATCATAGATGTAGTTGGTGCATTAGTTACGCTTGGTATAAGTTGCTTTTCAGATAACTCCAAAGATGGTACGAGCATCACCTATCATAATTCCGATTTGAATGGCACCAGTCCGTTGCCCACGCAATTTAAAAGAGTGGAGGTCGTCGAAGGGTCGGGTGCAAATGGTCGAACGGTGCAAACATTTACCAGTGACGACGATTACGCGATCTGGACCGAAACCAATCCTCGTTTTGTAGCCCGTCAACGGTTCGCCCCCTGGGCCTATGGCTTGCCCAGGTTTACTACAATATTCGACGGGTTGGGAAACAAGTTAAAACAAACAGAAAATCAATATAGTTTTTACTATGCACAGCAAACGATCGAAGGTTTTTTCAAAGGCCCGCCGCCTGCCAATGGGGTATGGAGTTACCTGGTGTCTTGCAAATGTTTGGTAGAAAAGAGCTCTTCACAACGTAATACGGACTGGGTACAACCGGAAAAATATAATGCCGACTATCAATTGAATTCGGTTACTGGTACGCTTGGTGTAGATTTTTACCCAATGTATAGCGGGAGAACACAATTGGTAAAGACTTTCGAACGCGTATACAAAAAAGATGACCCGGCCCGTTTTGTTGAAACCGAAACAGAATATATTTATAACCTCACCAATTATGACGTGAGCCAGATATCAACCAGAAAAAGTAATGGTGATTGGAGCTCCCGGGGAATAAAATACAGCGCGGATTATTACGGCGGCATCTTCGATTTGATGAATGCTAATAACCTGTTAAACCTGCCAATAGAAAGTGAAGAAGCGGTAAGAAATCCGGCAACGAACTCCATTAGTGAAATAGTAACGGAGTACACGCAGACTGGTAATGGCGATATAAAGCCCTTGCGCACGCTTGAATGGCGGGTAGATCGTCCTACACAAAACTGGACGTTTTACCAGGGCCCGCTTAATACCGATTATAACAGGTATAAAATAACGGGGCAGTTTACTTATGATGCAGCGGGTAATTTGATCAACGCCAAAGATGAAGGCAACCGGTCGGTGACTAATATTTACGATTACCAGGATAAATACACCGTAGCCTCCGTGATCAACGCCGATGCTGTTGTTGATAAACCTGCGTATACGAGCTTTGAAACAATCGTATTGGGCGGCTGGCAGTTATCGGGCAGCGCCAACTATGTAAGCAATAATGGTATTACAGGAGCAAGGGTGTTTAACCTGGCCGGAAGTACCCTTTCTGCACCGCTGAATACGACTAAGCCTTATTTGCTTTCTTTCTGGGCCAATAGTAGCGGAGTGTTGGTAACAGGTGGCGCCACGCTTACCAAATCTGCTCCTGTAATAAATGGCTTTACTTATTATGAATATGAAATTGCAGCAGGTACAGGATCAGTTTCTGTTACTGGTAGTGCTTATATAGACGAATTGCGGTTGTATCCTAAGAACGCCCGGATGCGTACTGTTACTTATGATCCTTTGATAGGTAAAACATCGGAATGCGACGAGAATAACCGGGCTGTTTATTATGAATATGATGACCTGGCCAGGTTACGGTTTATAAAAGATGAGAACAGGAATATTGTGAAGATGTATGAATACAATAACGTATCCAAACAAAACGGCTGCCCGGGCACTTACACGAATCGTTATATAACCGAAATGTTTACCAAATCGAATTGTGGTGCGGGTTATATAGGCCTTGAAGTGCCCTACACCGTACCGGCCAATAAATATACTTCCACCATCAGCCAGGCCGATGCGGATGCGAAGGCAGAGCAGGAGCTCTTAACGTTGGGGCAACAACAGGCCGATAACGCCGGACCTCAATACTGTAAACAGATCTTTTACAATGACCCGCAATCTCAACCCTTTACCACGCAAATTTGTGGCGATGGCTATGAAGGAGGTCAGGTAACGTATCATGTACCTGCCAATAAATACTCCTCATTAATAAGCCCCGGTGACGCCAACCAAAAGGCATTACGGGAAATTGCAGCCAACGGACAGGCGCACGCTAATGATGAGGCATATGCTATATGTATACCAGATTCAAGGCCCGT
>DASUVL010000645.1:0-7363 GCA_036379015.1 Niastella sp. | reverse complement strand
ATTTCCAGCTTCGTGTTTCACGTTTCACAATAGCAAGCGTACTCATACATTGCATGGCAAAGGCGTAGAATATCATCAGTGAAATTCCGGTGGCCAGGGTGTATACTTTAGATCCATTGGGCCTAACCGCTGCGTTCATTTTTTCCATCAGGGTGTTTTCATCTGCATCATCACCGCCTTCAACACTGTACAGCGTGGCCATGGTGCCTACAAAAACTTCACGGGCAGCAAAAGACGTAATTAGGGCAATGCCTATCTTCCAATCGTATCCCAGGGGTTCTATCACCGGCTCAATACTACGACCCAGTATACCGGCGTACGAGTTTTGTAAAAGTTCGGTATTCTTTAAACGGCTCAACTCAGCTTCCTGTTCAGGATGCTGCTGTATTTGCTGTTCATAATGTGCTGCCACGTTTTTCATTTTTTCTTTAGGACCATAGGTGCTCAATGCCCACAGGATCAAACTAATGACCATAATCACTTTGCCTGCATCAAACACAAAGATCTTTGCCTTATTGATCATGGTTACCACCACATTCTTCCAACGCGGCGCCCGGTATACCGGGAGCTCTAATATGAAAAAGCTTTTTTCTTTTATATTAATAAATAACCGGGCAATATATGACACCACCATTGACATGATGGGCCCCAGTAGATATAACCCCATCATCACAAGTCCCTGTACGCCCAAAAAGCCTAGAAACATTTTTTTAGGAATAACCAGTCCAATCAGGATCGTATACACCGGCAAACGGGCGCTGCAGCTCATTAAAGGTGTAACCAGTATGGTGAGTAATCTTTCTTTTTTGTTTTCAATATTGCGGGCACTCATGATGGCCGGTACGGCACAGGCAAACCCGCTGATCATGGGCATTACGCTCTTGCCATTTAAGCCTACTTTGCGCATTAGCTTATCTGTTAAAAAACTAATGCGGGCCATATAGCCGGTGTCTTCCAGAATGGTCACAAGACCAAACAGGATCATGATCTGTGGAATAAACACCAGAATGCCTCCCAACCCGGCCCAAAGACCATTAATTAAGAGATCGGCAAACCAGCCCGCCGGTAATACGTTACTTAACAAGCTGCTTATTTGGCCAAAACCCCAGTCTATCACATTCATCGGGTACTCCGCCAGCCAGAACACACTTTGGAATAACAGGAACAACACCGATAGCAGAATAATATATCCCCAGCGCCGGTGCAGGAATATGTTATCGAGCTTTTCGGTGAACAATGTTTTTTTCAGCGGCGATGGCTCCGATACCGATTGTTTGAGAATGGACCCTATACGTTGATATCGTTGAAGGATCTCTTCAGCCTGCGTTTTTGTATGGTTGAAATCATTATCCTGTTCAATCGATTCAATTTTTTCCTGCAAATAACCACTCAGGGCAAACGATTCGTGGTTAATAAGATAATGAATGGCTTTGTAGTCGCTTAATTCGGGAAACAATTTCTTTACACTGCCTATGGCCGCGGGCGCCAGGGCTTCGTTATTGATAAAATCGCGAACAGGTGCTTTGTAAAGCTCCAGGGCAGTTTGTTCCAGGGCTTTTTTTAAGGGTTGAATACCCTTGTTTTTGCGGGGATTGATAGGAATTACCGGTACGCCCAGCTCTCTTTCCAATTCTGGCACATCGATCTGGATGCCTTTGTGGCGGGCGATATCCATCATGGTTAAACCTACCACCACCGGTATTTTGAGATCAATGATCTGAGAAGCAAATAAAAGGTTACGTTTCAGGTTGCTGGCATCAGCAATTAAAACCACCATTTCCGGTTCAACTACTTCTTTATCCTGCTGCATCAATACGCGGTAAGCCACCCATTCATCTTCACGACGGGGGTATAAACTATACGTACCCGGCAGGTCGATGATTGTAGCGTTAAGCCCATCAGTCAACTGGCAGGTACCTACTTTTTTGTCTACCGTTACACCCGGAAAGTTGCCAACTTTCTGGTTCAGGCCGGTTAAAACATTGAACAGGGAACTTTTGCCGCTGTTTGGATTTCCTACTAATGCAATATGTATCGTCTTCGCCATTACTAAAATACCCTTTTACAATAAGTAAAAGGGTTGAAACAAGGGTGCAAAAGTACCGATTTAACCGGGCCGGCATTTACGATATGAGTAAAAAGTAATTAAATCTTGAAGGCAATAATGAGCGCTGAAGTGGCGGATTTCTTCAACATTCGACATTCAGTATTTAATATTCTTCATTTATAGCGCCTATTCTATTACCATCACAAATCCGTCTTGAGCCGCCAGGGAAACCATTTCTTTTTGACCAGGTTTAATGGCAATATGTTTTTGATCAATAAACGTGTCGCCTTTGCTGTTAAACAGAAAGTTTGCTTTTTTCCCTTTGAAAACATCCAGGTTGAGCGTAATTGATTTTTCTTCTTTTGTTCCGTTTATGCCGGCTATATACCATTTGGTTCCCGATTTCCGGGCAAGCACCACAAATTGACCGGGAAAACCATCAATGAATTTTACCTCATCCCAAGCTGTGGGCAATTTTCGCAGGAATTCTTTTACAAACACCGGCATATGGGCCATGCCTTCCGGTATTTCCACAAAATGCTGGGCTCCTGATAAGAACAATACCGATAAGGCCAGCTCAAACGCTGACGTGGTTTGCCGGTTTATTTTCGGGATCTTATAAAGACACAGGGGCGTGAAATCCATCGGGTCGAATGCGTTGCGGGTGAATGGCAGCATGGCGGCATGCGTAGGTTCTTCATTGGCATCATGCTGCCCAAAGGTTATATATTCAAAACCCTTAATAGCTTCCGCACTCATTAAGTTAGGCCAGGTGCGCTGCCAGCCACGAGGCAGGGTAGCGCCATGAAAGTTCACCATTAAATGGTGGGCGGCGGCATCGTTTAAAATGTCGATGTAATACTGGATCATCGATTGTCCATCACCGCCAAAGAAATCGATCTTGGTGCCGGCTACCCCCATTTTTTCCAACCGGCTGAATTCTTTTGTCCGGTCTTCATGGGTAAGCAATCTGTTGCGGGGATGGTAAGGCGTCGTATTCCAGCTTCCGGCCGAATTATACCACAGCCAGATGCCTACATTTTTTTGTTTGGCATAATTTATCAGCAACTGCATGCTGTCGTAGCCGATTTTAGTATCCCAGTCGGCATCAATTAAACAATACTGCCAGTTCATATCAGCGGCATAATCAATAAAACGCTTTTGCACTTGATATACCGTAGAATCATCTTTCAACAGCGCCCAGCTCCAGCTCGATTTACCCGCTTTGGCAAACGAGAAATTCTGTGTAGCAGGGGCTGGTTTGGCGAGGTCGGTACCCAGGGTAGATTCTATAATAGTGGCCAGACTGCCAATGGTAATAATGCGCCAGGGGGAATACCAGGGTAGGGTGGATTGTGGTTTTAAAGCGCCGCCGGGTATCACTTCCCGTGCATCGGGAAAGGCTATATGATAATTGGTGTTAGCCGAATCGTTATCCAGTTTGGTGGCGCAATACTTGCCATCCATATCGGCTTCTGTGATCAGCAACCAATGCCCGGCCGATTGAAACAGCGCAGGATATACCCAACCGGCCTTCAGTGGGGAAGGGGTCCCTGCCTTTATTCCTTTCTCATAAAATTCTTCATAACAGGGATTTACCTGCTCCCAGCCGGTTTTGGCAACACTCATAGGTTGCAACCAACCTTTGGCCGTTACAGGCAATTGGAAAGAAGTAAACTCGGTGTCTACTTTTTTAGGTTCGGCAGCGGCGCCGGGAAAATAATACCGGAACACTACCCCGTCGTTCGACACCTGCCAGATGATATCCATAAGGCTACCACCTGCATTCTTGTAATGAATGACCTTCCGGTTGGCCGTATAGTTGTTGTTCTGGCGTTTGCCGGTTACCAGGCGGTATTTGTCTTTAACAACCGAAATGGGGTCAGCACCTGTTTGTGTAAGTGCTTTTGAAAAATCGCCATCGGCGCGAACAAGGCCAAGCTGCGAGGGCTCCAGCACTGTGCTGCTGTTATATTGAATCGAATACGTGGGTTTTCCCGAAGCATCGAGGCGGCTGGTAACCTGTATTAATTTATCAGGACTGGTAATGATAACCGCGGGTGATTGGGCGAAAGACGTGCTATAAATAGTAAAAGCGGCCAGGCACAAGGCGACCAATTTAATCATATGACATTTCGTTAAAATAAAAGAATACTAGTTCAGGCAATAATAAGTAGCTAAGATAATAAATGTGTAGATGACATTAATGTGTGTAAGCCTGACATTTCAACAATAAATAGAATATTGCATACACTTTAGATGCCGCGCAACCTTTACACAACTTTATTAGCTAAAGGTTTGCCATCTTCAAAATCATCAATATTCTGCAGGGTGGTTTGGGCTATTTGAGTAAGTGCCTCATCTGTAAAAAATCCCTGATGGCTTGTAATCAATACATTCGGGAAGCTCATCAATCGCATAATAACGTCATCTTCGATGACCTCTTCTGATAAATTATGAAAGAACAACTTTTCTTCCTGCTCATATACATCAATGCCGAGGTATCGCAAATGGCCGGTTTTCAAAGCCCGAATGGCGGTCTGGGTATCAATCAATCCTCCGCGGCTGGTATTGATCAACATAACGCCCTGTTTCATTAAACCTAATGTCTCAGAATTAATAATATGCCTGGTTTGGTCGGTAAGCGGACAATGAAGGGAAATAATATCGCACTGTGGCAATAACCTGATCAATGGCAGGTATTCTATACCTTTTGCCTCCAGTTCTTTATTAGCAATAAGATCAAAAGCCAGCACGCGACAACCGAATCCTTTCATGATATCACAAAAAACCTGGCCTATTTTGCCGGTGCCTATAACGCCCACTGTTTTTCCATACAAGTCAAAACCGGTAAGCTTCTCCAGGGAAAAATTGCCTTCCCGGATCCGGTTATACGCTTTATGTGTTTTGCGATTCAGGGTAAGGATCATGGCAACTGCATGTTCAGCAACGGCATGCGGCGAATAAGCCGGCACCCTTACTACTTTTATATTATGCAATTGAGCGGCTGCAAGGTCAACATTGTTATAACCGGCACAACGCATGGCTATTATCCTGATACCCGCATCTGCCAACTGTTTTATTACAGCAGCATTCAACACATCGTTTACAAAAGCACATATGGCGCCACACCCTTCGGCAAGGATAATAGTTTGTTCATTCAACTGCGCTTCAAAAAACACCAATTCATGAATGGTATTGTAGCGGCTGAAATATTCCTTATCGTATGACTGGGTTGAGAAAAAGGCGATTTTCATGGTAACAAATGTAGTAGAAAGGAGAGGGAAAATGGTTGACTAAACTCAGTATGATGGAGTTACTAGATACAGGCTACCGGTCTCAGGCTACTCCCGGCTTAGCCGGATGGTTACCGGGTATGCCAGTAAAGTTCGGGTTCCAGGTCCTGGTCATCAGGTTTGAGCAAGACTAAAACTACCTAACATTCATTAGTTTTTCAAATATTTTTAATCCTCTTCAATTTCAACTCCCAAACTTCTGCCAATACTTATCTTTGCCCTCCTTCTGTCCGCCCCGGCGGATAGAAAGGCTTAAAAAATTTACAGGATATGTTCAACAAACGGGTAAAAGTTAAAGATCTGCTGGCCAGTGAGGCTACCGGTCAGGATGTTATTGTTATGGGTTGGGTGCGCGGTTTCCGCAATAATCAGTTTATTGCTATAAATGACGGCAGTACCAATAGTAATATACAAGTGGTAGTTGAATTGGGCATGCTGGATGACGCAACCCTGAAACGGATTACGCAGAGTGCTTCCATAAAAGCAACCGGTACCCTAATTGCTTCTTTGGGTAAAGGGCAGAAAGTAGAAGTGAAAGCATCTGCTATTGAAATTCTGGGCGACAGTGATCCCGAGAAATATCCTTTACAGCTTAGGAACAAACCCAGTCTTGAATATTTACGCGAAATAGCCCACCTCCGTTTCCGTACCAATACCTTTGGTGCGGTATTCCGTGTGCGTCATGCGCTGGCATTTGCCGTTCACAAATTCTATAACGAAAAGGGTTTTGTGTACATGCACACGCCCATAGTTACCGCCAGCGATGCCGAAGGCGCCGGTGAAATGTTCCATGTTACTACGTTGCCGTTCGATAATCCGCCCCGCAACGAAGATGGCTCTATTAACTATAAGGAAGATTTCTTTGGTCGCGCTACCAATTTAACGGTAAGCGGACAGCTTGAAGGCGAGCTGGCTGCCATGGCCTTTAGTGAAGTATATACGTTTGGGCCTACCTTCCGTGCTGAAAATTCCAACACAGCCCGCCACCTGGCTGAGTTCTGGATGATAGAACCGGAAATGGCGTTTTATGACCTGGAGGATAATATGAACCTTGCTGAAGAGTTCATTAAATATATCATTCGGTATGCTATGGAGCATAACCGCGAAGACCTGGAGTTTTTGGCGCAGCGCCTGGCAGAAGAAGAAAAGCAACTGCCCCAGGATAAACGCAGCGAAATGGGCTTGATTGAAAAGCTTGAATTTGTCCTGAACAACAATTTCGAGCGCGTTACCTATACAGAGGCTATTGACATCTTACTCAATTCACCGGCTTATAAGAAAAAGAAATTCCAGTACGAAGTGAAATGGGGTATTGATATGCAGAGTGAACACGAGCGGTACCTGGTTGAAAAGCATTTTAAAAAACCTGTGATCGTTACCGGTTATCCCAAAGAGATCAAGGCATTTTACATGCGGCAAAATGATGATGGCAAAACAGTAGCGGCTATGGATATTCTGGCGCCGGGTATTGGTGAAATAGTGGGTGGCTCACAAAGGGAAGAACGGTTGGATAAACTAACCGAACGCATGAAAGAAATGCATATTCCCGTGGAAGAAATGTGGTGGTATCTCGATACCCGCCGTTTTGGTTCGGTACCACACGCCGGCTTTGGACTTGGCTTTGAACGGATGGTGTTATTTGTTACCGGCATGACCAACATTCGCGATGTAATTGCGTTTCCAAGAACGCCCAAGAATGCAGAATTCTAAATGAACTGACACTAATAAAAACGGTCCCGTCTTGGCTTAGCCGAGACGGGACCGTTTCGCATTGATATACTATTCGTGAATAGAAACAATGGGTATATGTGAATGGGTTATTAACTCACGGCTTTGACTTTTATGGAACAGGTTATCAATAAACCGGTGTTTTTTAGGTATCACCATTACCAGGTCGAGGTTGTTATGTTCAGCAAAACCATTTATGCCTTCCACTACATCCTTACCTGTTAATTGCACATAGGTAGGTCTTATTTCTTCCAGCACAGCATCCAGGTAAGCTGTTTCCATAGTGGCTTCG
>DASUVL010000644.1:0-2299 GCA_036379015.1 Niastella sp. | reverse complement strand
CAGGGTTTCTTCCAGTTCACCAGGGTTCGAATAATCGGTAGTATTAAAATACAGTTTGTTACCTACTTTAATGATGTACCTGATCTCCTGCTCGAACAATACCTGTTTCAATTGACCAATGTTATTGCTGATGCTTATTACCAGTTCAGATTTAATATCGCGCTGATAAAGTAATGAGCCGAATATGTAGGCGAATTTTTTATCGCTGAGATATTCGCGCATGAATACCACTTTATTTCGTAACAGGTAATAGCACATATCTATATACTGTTGTTCCGATACGTTTTTGGCGCCCAGTTTCACCAGCTCGCTCCACCACTGGTCAATATATTGCTGCACGGTAAAATAGTTATCTGAGAAAGGTACATTGCCCACCATCTCATAGTCTTCCCAGGCTTTGCGGGCCAGCTCTTCTTTACTAAAGCCGGTTTTCACTTCACCTTTTTGTCCAACCAACGCACCTTTTACATCATCGCGGTTAGAATAGATAACCTGAAATTTCACCAGGGGATATCGCAAAAAGGGACTGATAAAGTTTATGTCTTTTTCAGTATCCCTGTCTTTGTCGGTAAACACATAACGGAAGAAACCTTCTGTGCTGTTTTCCTTTTTAAATCCGGGAGCGCCGTTCAATGATAGCGATTTGAAAAACGCTTTATCATCTGTTTCAATAGTGATCTCATTGAATAGTATAGGGTATTCCTTGTTACAAATTTCGTAATTGGGACTGAATTCAATGTAGCCTGAACTGGTTACATCGAGTTTGCTTTTGGTAGTGGTTACGTATTCCAGTATGTCGCCCGGTTCGAGGTTGCTAACCGGTACTTTATAATACTTGTAATTTGAACGGGCCACTTCCTGGTCGAAATAGCTCTTGAAATACTCAGGTATATTGGAGCCGTCTTCCACGCCTACCGCATTCTTCAGGTCGATATTGGTAGCAGTATCGCCGGGTTTGGTAATGCGGGCAATAAAGCCATCTTCTTTTGAACCGTACCGGAAATAAATTTCCGAAAAAGCATTTACAGCATTGTTGTCGTTGAGCCTGATCCTGAAATGTGTTTTCTCAAAAAAATACAGGCTTCGTTCGCGGCGGCTGAAGAAACCTCCGCTGCTTTTGCGATCGAACAAAATGCTGCGGGAATATCCTATAATAACGGCCGACTCGTTGTTCCATTTGGCCGGCACTGTATTGTTGTTAAAAGCCTGCGATTGTTCAGCAAGCATAAAGCGGGCATTGTTCTCGATGTTATCCAGGAAGTCTTCATCAATATATCCCTGGGCCAGTGCCCCGGATGTATGGCAAATGCACAACAACGTGATAAACAGGAAAAGCGTTGTACGCGATTTATTGATATTCATGGAGCGGGTTATTTAGTGGTAACGCTGAAAAAATAGCTGCTGAAAGTTTTGATGGACTCAAGGAATTTTTTCCAGTTATCGAAGTCAGCAGGGTTGATGGTACTGTTCTTCAGAACGAGTTGCTTTTTCAGGGTTATTTTATTGCCCGATACAACATACTCGCCATTGAATTCATACCCGTTTTGTTTCAGCGCAAGCTTTTCCGGTACATCTGAAAAATGCTGGCCCTGAGGTATGGTCAATGAGAACTCATCATCAAAGCTCAGTACATAGTCAAGATCATAACCGCTTTTTCTTTTTTCATCGGGCATATATCTTTCCAATGTTTTGGGAAAGAAATCGAGGTTGATGTATTTATCGCCTGATATGGTTTGTACGGCGTTGCTTAAGTCGATATTGCCTGAAATGGTTACTGGTATATCCCGGCTGCTGAGGTCGCTTGTTTTAACATCAGAAGCCTGCACATTGTCGTTATTGAATTCAAGGTAACCGTTCAAAAATTTCTCGCGGCCGGAGATGGGCAGGTCCTGATAGAGCTGATGAAAATCCTTGCGCTCATTACCGGTAAGGGTTACGTGTATATTGCCTTTGAGCAGTTCGTTATTGAACGTAAAATTGGCTTTGGTAAATATTTTATGATCGTTACCGGTGGTAAGGGGCACGGTTTTGATCTCGAATGTAGAACCATTGGCTACCATAGCTTCCTTACCCTGTATTCGATAAGCATTCTCACCAAGGGGAACATATTTCTCGGTAGCATCTAAGAAGTATTCTTTGCCTTTATAATAAAGGGTGGTGATCGCATGATTGTTTACGCATAATGCAGGAAGCGATTGTGGGTAAGGTAATTGCCTGGTGCCAATCCAGGTAAAGCGGGCGTCGTAACCGGCCAGCTTTAACAATTCGGTGAGCAGGTTCGCCATGCCTTTACAATCGC
>DASUVL010000643.1:0-5157 GCA_036379015.1 Niastella sp. | reverse complement strand
TGTTAACATACGAACGGCAATCGTATCCTGCGGTACAAAATGTAATTTGAATGAACGGATAGCAGCCAGGGTATCTATTACATTATAGCCAATGATACGTAAGGCTTGTGGTGCATTGAAATACTCCGGCACAACAACAGCCGTAGTATCGTACCATAAACCAAAACCACGTTGCGATAATGTTTGCCAGGGAAAGAAAGCGCTGGGATCAACTTTGCGGCCAGGTGCTATATCTGCATGACCAATAAAATTGGCCGTTGGTATTGAATAGTTCCTCTTTAAGGTATCCAGCAATTTAATTAAACTGGTGATCTGCGTTTCCGGAAAAGATTCACTCCCGTTATTATCCAGTTCAATACCAATGCTGCTGGAATTGATATCGGTAAAATTACCCCACTTGCTTACACCGGCCTGCCAGGCACGCATGTAATCATTCAGCATGTGATGTATGGTACCATCTTTACATATAACATAATGTGCGCTTACCTTGGTTCGTTGCAGGGTAAACGTTTTTAATGTTTGTTCACAAGAGTTTTGCGCCGTATGATGAATGATCACAAAATTAGGCTTACGCAGATCGAAGTTGGTAGTCCCTACCGCATACTCCGGCATGATAGATGAATCGAGCAGGAGTTTATTGGGAACAGGTTGCAGGTTCCTGGCTAACTGCTTCGCCTGCTTTTTGTACTCCTTATTTGTTTTGGCATATGGATTATGCGCACAACTGTATACAAAAGCTGAAATTGAGATTGCAAATAGCAATGAACCTGCAAATACACGCATAGTGAACGGTTTTTTTACAACACCTGCAAAGTAGGGAAGATAATAGTATGCCAAAAAAAATCCTCCCCGGTTAAGAGGAGGATTTTTACTATTGGGATCCTGTTTATTTCTGATTACCACCACCTATACCGCCACCACTATCTGCCGCACGTTTGTTCTCCTCTTCCTGACCTGTTTTACGCTGGCGGGCCGCTTTTACCTGGCTGTTTCCAAACCGGTAAGTGAAGTTTAATTTCAGCTGACGGCTTTCGAAATTCCCGCTTGCCAACAGGCTCTGACCGGCAAAATTGCTGGTTCCTCTCCATTTCAATGTCCTGAAAATATCGCTTACCGAGGCTTTAAAGGTGCCATTCCCTTTCAATACGGTTTTTTGGAAACCACCGTCTACACTCCACATTTTACTGCTCTTGATAGTACCCTGCCAAATGGAAGGAGAAGCATAAAAGCCACTCATTTCACCTGTCCATCCTTTGCCTAAACGCACTGTTTGCTGTGCATAGAAGGTAAAGGCGAATACATCGAGATCAACTTTGCGGTCAACGCCCAGATCTGCTTTGTACTTGGAATAAAAAGCATTCACGTTACCGAAAATGCTATACCATTTGTACATGAACGGGTAGCTGATGTTCAGGCTTACGATATCCTGTGTTGCCAGGTTCTTTTGGGTCATGAACGACTTCGACTTATCGGTCACATCAACCAGAGCAGCAAAGATGTCTTTTACATGGCTATAATTCAGGGTTGTATTTAAACGGTATTTATACGTATGGGTAACGCCAATGCTGTTGGTATACTGCGGCCTTAACTCCGTATTTCCTTTTCTGTAGGTGTACTCATCCAGTTTGAATTCAAAAGGATTCAGGTCCTGGTAGTTTGGCCTGTCTATACGGCGGCTGAAGGTAAAGTTGAACGTGCTCATCGGGTTTTTGTTCAACGTGATGGCAGCACTGGGGAACAGGTTGGTATAATCACGGGTGAAGGTGGAATCGTATGCAACATAACTACTTCCATCCCATTCCAAGCCTGTTGAGCGGCCTGTGGCGTGCGTATTTTCAACCCGCAAACCGGCCTGTATCATAAACCCTTTGAATTGTCTGTTGTAGTTGATATACCCGGCATTCACATTTTCTTTATAATTGAAATCATTGCTGCGCTGTAAATCCAGTGTTTTGGCGCCTGAATTAGGATCCACATCGTACCGGTTAAAATCATTGCTGCTTTCAACAAAGGATATTTTACCGCCCAAACCTAAACGGCCTTTCTTAAGATTTTGCTCATAATCGGTTTTAAAGCTATAAATATCGATATCAGTAGGCGCAACCATATCATATATGCGGCTGTACAGCGGATTATTGCTGGGATCAAAATAGTAGTTTGGCTGAAATTGATCGCTTTTATTACGGTAAGCGCCATAATCAGCATCCACATTCAACTCATGACCTGAAGAATCGGCATAGCGGTAGTTCAGGTTACCATTAATGTTGTTCTTCTTGTTCGCGTTTGTATTATCGGCAATCAATACACGATCGAGCTGTTTGTTTGGAATATAGGAAATTTCTGTACGGCTGTAGTTATTAAAATCCTGTTCAGAAAAAGAGCCATTGGCCATAATACCAATTGTACTTCTCTTGTTAATGAAATAATCCATACCGGCTTTGAAATTGTGGCTTCTGTTGTCGATATTCAGTTTTGATTTTTGATCAAACAATGTATCCAAAATTTCACGGCGCAGGTTGATGTTATTCTCGTTGGTATTATCATTATAGCTATAATTACCAAACACGTTCACATACTTATTGCGGTTGTTTAAAGTAAACCCGCCATTGTATTTAGGCGTAATACCCTGATTATACCCGGCATTTACAGAACCATTGGTACCATACGATTTATTTTTCTTCAGCCTGATATTAATGATACCGGCATTACCGGCTGCTTCATATTTGGCAGAAGGGTTGGTAATGATCTCAATGGCTTCGATGGATGAAGATTGCAGCGTTCTGAGATAATCCGACAGGTCTTTTCCCGAAAGCGGTGTAGGGCGTCCGTCAACATATACCTGAACACCATTTTTTCCGCTTAAGGTAAGGTTGTCGTCTTTATCAACCATAACGCCGGGCGACTTACGCAAAAGCTCCAATGCATCCTGGCCTACTGAATTTATAGTTCCTTCCACATTCAAAATCATTTTATCGGCTTTTACTTCTACCATTGGCTTACGGGCAGCCACCACTACTTCTTTGAGCTGACCCGAAGCTTTGGTAAGCGCTACGTCAGGTACCGCAATATCACCGGCACCGCTTACTTCAAATGCTGCAGAAGTTTTGGCTACATGACCAGTGTAAGTAACAGCAACAAAATAGTTGCCTGCAGTAATACTGGTAAATGAGTATTGGCCGGCCGCATTGGTGGCTGCCAGCTTTACCAGCGCAGAGTCCTTTACTTTTTTAAGTGTAACGGTTGCTCCGGATAATGCTTTCCCCTGATCATCCTTAACATTACCGGTTATTTGTTGTGCACTCGTAACAGCAGCACAAAACAATAAAGGCAATGTTATCAATATCAACTTTTTCATGAATAAAAATTATTTGCTGTTTTAGTCGGCAAAAGTATCTGCATGTTACACGTTGTTCCTATTGTATACACCAACGGTTAATAACAACTATTAACGGTTACACCATAACACAATGGAGTTATAATTGGTTGTTATAATATTTCTATTTATTAAGTAGATTAATAAATAAATGGAATAAATGTTTGATCATTAAAGATGTATAATTCTTTTTATAGCTCACTATTTGTACTTACAATTGTTTGTTTGTATCATCAATCAGAGCATGTCAGTATGTAATATTGGTTCTTCGGCGACCACGGATTACTTTAATTTCCGCATTCCACCACCTTAAATAATACATTCACATGCATAAACCTGCAGTTCACACACATTGGCCCCGAACGTAAAAAACTACATGGTACATTTGATCACTGACTAATCAATGACCAATGCTATTATTTAACCCAAACCTTCTTCCAATAATTATAGCGCAGGAAATTGCTGGTAAATAAATTCAGTAGAACTGAAGGAGCCCCGGTGGCAAAATATCCTTGTTGGTTACGGGCGTTCGCCACAATGCATATGCGAACGTACATCGTATACCTGTTGAAGAACCTAAACCGGTTAACGTATTAGGCCCTTATCTGAATCCACAAACAAATCATCACAGCAAGGAGTGGCTGGGCTGGCCGCTCCCCTGCGCTTATTTAAAGTATTCTAAAAGCTGAGTAATAAAAGAGTAGTTCATCATCATAAAATGGGGTTCCAGGAACATCCCGCTTTGGCGGGATTTTTCATGCCCCAATCCGCCAGCTGCGGAGAGTAAATTCACTTCGCTTCTTATTCTTCTGATCAATTTCACACCTCGCTGCTTTTCTCATTTATATACCAACTGCAAAGATAATGACCATTTTGACGCCGATCAATATTTTTAGCAATTATTTACTAACTTTGTTAGCACATGAAACGTTCCGGTACTGCTGACCTTCCTTTGCATTATGGCGCTGTTCCGCCCTGGCTGGCCGAACGCATGGCCAAATTGGGTCTGGCAATAACTGAAGTGATCTTAATGGAATATGGAAAAGCCGATTGGATCCGTCGGCTCAGTGATCCATGCTGGTTTCAAAGTTTGGGCGCTGTAATGGGTATGGATTGGCATTCATCGGGCATCACTACTTCTGTATTAGGCGCATTAAAAAAAGCGATCAATCCCCTTTCCAATGAACTGGGCATTTATATCTGTGGTGGAAAAGGAAAACACTCCCGCCAGGTACCCAATGAATTGGTAGCGATTGGTGAAAAAACCGGTCTTAATGCCCAACAACTTGTTCAATGTAGCAAACTAAGTGCGAAGGTTGATAATACGGCTATTCAGGATGGGTTTCAATTGTACCTGCACAATTTTATCGTAAGTACAGAAGGCCAATGGACGGTAATACAACAAGGGTTAAACGATAGCACCGGCACAGCAAGACGTTATCATTGGCATTCGCAACAACTGCAATCATTCGTTAATGAACCACATACCGCTATTTGCGGATTTCAATCAGGTGACATTTTGAATCTCGTTGATAAAGAAGCAGCCCCTGCCCGTGAAGGCATTTTGACAATATCAAAAGAATCACCCGCCATTCTGTTACCCGAAATACAACAACTTATTTTACCGGCCCATCACGATGTACGGGCCAAGGATGTTGATTTGAAAAGACTTGGCGCTATGTTGTGGTTAACGCATGAAAAAAAGCCAGCTGACTTTGAAGAATTATTGTTACTGGAAGGTATGGGACCACGCACCTTACAATCACTGGCGTTGGTAAGCGAAG
>DASUVL010000642.1:0-3590 GCA_036379015.1 Niastella sp. | reverse complement strand
ACGATTTATGACAGTGTTCCTTATCAGGAATACGCGGCAAAGCAACCAAAACATCAGTAGTAATAAAGGTAGGCAAACAGAATCCCGGTAGCTGACCGGGATTCGTTTTAATAGGCGTGAATGCAATTATCAATACAATTCTCTTTTACTTTACAATTAAAGGACTGCAACTTGTTTGGCTGTCAATAGTGATCTTTACCATGTATACGCCCGACTTCAGGTTGGCAATATCAATATTCATTGTATTTACTCCTGCACTAAAGCTTCTGTTAACTACTGATTTTACTTTCATTCCTGCCACATTGTAAACATCAATGGTGACCAGCGATGCTTTATTTAAAGTGAATTGCAGCCTGGTATAACTTTTAGCTGGATTAGGATATATTGAAATCAACCTATCGGGTTCGGCCATGGTTGTGGGTGTTGTAGCATTCCTTGCTAATGCGCCAGGTTCTCCCTGAACAGATACCAACCTTGTTGTATACGCAACAATCGCAGCTTTCAATGGGGCATTTATATCCGATGAAGCGTCATCAACACTATTGTTGAATGTCCATTTAAAATCGCCTCCTTTAACTCTGCCTGCATAGGTTGTAACAACGCTCTGTACCTCATCGGGTGAATGTGGTGTATATGAGTACATAGATGCATCCGTGTCAAAGTTCGAGTACGTATTGCCACCTTTTCTACTCTTTACAGTCTTTGGAACCTGTGCATTTCTGGTTGTTACCAGATAGGCATCAAAGTCGTCGGGTCTTTCTGTTTGGTAAATTATCTTCCTGGCACTTTCAATTTTATTGTTATAAGCTTTCGTCATCCCGCCGTTTTGTGCGCCGTTGGGCCATATCTCATAATTTGTTCCCTGCATATTGATCATCATGGGGTATGGGCAGTTTCTAAAGTAATTCGCTTCTACAAATGCAGAAGTAGCCTCTGTATTCAGCAATCCCATCCCTGCATTTCCATCATAATAGTTGTTGTAAACGTGGGTTGTTGCCCAACACAGGCGTGGATGTCTTGAGTCGGAGTGATCGAACCAGTTATGGTGGTACGTAAAAAAGATCGGATTTGATTCTGTAGCGCCACCGGCAAATGTTGATTTTCCGGAATCCCAGAAGTGGTTGAATGAAATAGTAATGTTTGTTGTATTGTATTTCATATCAAGGGAACCGTCCCCTTTTTTCTGATCGGCATCAGAGCCCGGAGCTCCATAGAATATATCACAATTATGTACCCAGATGTTTGAGTTATCAGCTTCCATAGAAACTCCATCATCGCCAAACAGCATAATTCCGACATTTCTTATTTCAATGCTTTTTGATCTTTTAGTAAAAAAGCCATATCCATATGCAGTGGCATCATCTCCAACCCCTTCAAACGTGATGTTCTCAATTCGTCTATCGGTTGTATTTGCTCCTATAAAGGCTATATAATTGCCGCTTTGTAAATTGCTAACCTGGGCGGCCTTAATAAGACCTATCATCCGAATGATTAAAGGTGTTTTGTCATAACCTTTGTTGCGTGCTGCCAGTATATTCAAAAGTCCGGTAATGGTAACAGCCACACCTTTATCGTTGATGACATCGCAGGTAACCGTGTTTGCGGTACCAGCTGTTATGTAAATTATCTTTGCACCGCTTTTGGGCGTGCCGTTCGCATTGTATGCGCCAGGAACTATATTGCCCGAAAAAGCGAAACCTTCCCGCACATGCGGCTTAACAGTTAAAGATTGAGTCACTGTAGCTAAGGCTGTATTTTCTGATCCGCCAATTACCGGAACAACTTTTAATGTATAGCTGCCTGCGGCCAGTCCTAAAACATCGGCACGAAAGTAGGAGCCATAACTTCGGATCAATTTATTATCGATCTTTTGACTGGCCACACCTACACCGGTGTAATAAACATTATAACTACCGGCGCCAGAAACGGGAGCCCATTTTACGAATGCAGATTCCAACCATCCTACTGCTTCATGGATGGTTACCTGTGCCTTTGCATAAAAAACAGATAGCAACAATACTGCAGGAAATAATAACTTTTTTTTCATAAACAAGCATTTAATTGATTAATTAAAACAATCGTTACAGGACATAGCCGTCCGAAGGCTTTATCACCAGGGACAGCCTTTTATTCTAACCAGATCTTAGCGTTTACTATTATTCCGTTCCCTTTTTCTTCAGGTATTCTGTCGCATTCATCCCGAATTTTTCGCGAAAGCACTTTCGGAAATGTGACAGGTCCTTAAACCCCACTGCATAGGCAACTTCCGAAACATTTAAATTTTTCTGCTCCAGCAGCCCGGCGGCTCGTTTCAACCGTATATCACGGATAAACTCCTTAACTGTCATGCCTGTTATTGCCGATAATTTTCGATACATCTGCATGCGGCTTACGCACATCTGTTTGGAGAACGTTTCAATATCGAGCTCTGTATCGTTAATGTTTTTTTCCACCACCTCCACTGCTTTGCGAAGGAACACTTCCTCAGGAGACGTCACTGTAACATTGGCGGGAGAGATAATTAGTTCACTGGCAAATTTCCTGCGCATCGAATTACGCAACGACAACAGGTTCTCAATTTTGGTTTGAAGGATGGAAATATCGAATGGCTTGGTGATATAATCATCGGCGCCGCTGGAAAGCCCTTCTATGGTATGTTGCTTCGATGAAAGCGCTGTTAACAGTATGATGGGTATATGTGAAGTATATTCATCGGCTTTCAACTTTTTACACAATTCGTTCCCATCCATGAGTGGCATCATTACATCTGATAAGATAATATCCGGTAACAGTTTCTGCGCCAGGTGAAGACCCGAAGGGCCATCCGCCGCTTCCTCTATATGAAACTGGGATTCAAAATTGTTACGTATAAACTGTCGCACATCGGCATTGTCCTCAATGATGAGTAAAATATTTTCTGCCAGGAGTTCTTTTTTATGGGTTCCTTCTTTTTCTGCAGCATGGGCATCCGCCTCCTTATCATTAGTGGGTGATGAAATGTCCCTTTGGTCACTATATTCTTTGATCAGTGGCAATCGAACGGTAAACCTTGTTCCCTTACCAGGCTCACTGTCTACAAAAATTTCACCCTCATGCAGCTTTACCAATTCTTTGGTCAATGCCAGGCCAATGCCCGTACCGCTTTCACTTTTATTGTCCGATACCTGAAAGAACCGGTGAAAGATCCGCTCGCGGTTCTTTTGCTCAATGCCAATGCCATTATCCTTAACTACGATCTCTATAAACTCATCGTGACTGTCAAAAGATTCGTCAACACCTATAGTCATATACACGGAAACGGTTCCCTGTTTTCCGGTAAACTTGAAGGCATTGGAAAGCAGGTTGTTGAGTATTTTCTCCAATTTATCAGCATCAAAATAGGTGAGCATGCTTTCATTATAAGCACTGAACTTCAGGCGTATATCCTTGTCCCCGGCCATCGGCGAAAAGGAATTAACAATTTCCCGGATAAAAACAACCAGATCACCCCGCTGAAGCTCCAGCTTGAGATTCCCCGTTTCGAGCTTCCTAAAGTCAAGCAATTGATTCACCAGCCTGAGCAAGGCGTTTGCATTCCGATGCATGATTTC
>DASUVL010000641.1:0-3630 GCA_036379015.1 Niastella sp. | reverse complement strand
AAAAGCCTCCCGGAGGGGAGGCTGCACTAATCAAATACCATTAACCATTAAACCTTATCCTATGGAACCAAATTACATAAAATCATTTTATTAATGGCAAGAGTTTCTCAAATAATATTTATTTTGACTTTAATCAATTTTCAGATAATTGGATTGAAGGGAAGATCGAGCATAATCGGACCGGGCTGCATTCATTTCTTTTCTCTGGCTATAAGAGCGAAACGAACATCTATATAATGGGATTACTGATGAAATTTTTCCTCATTAGCATCATAACCAGGATTGGGTTATTCAGAAAGTTGTCTGAGCAGTCTTGAATTTCCAGACATGTATATACAACATGTAAGCTATTGTTTCCATTTGCCTGCCAGCGGCATCCAATACCAATTGTACCAATTACTTTGAGATCTCATTTTGACTATCCCGGCCCTTGTAGCATAAACACACACCCATCCCCGGAATAGTTATTGCGTCATATTTGCCTGGCGATTCTTTCTATAAGAATTCTTTATTGCTATTTTACCGTTCCTGAAAGTAAATAGATCGCAACCGGTAACTTCAACCTTAGTTCCATCTGATTTAGTTCCTGTAAAAATCCACTCAGAGAAACCTCTGCTTTCTAAAACGAAGTGTTTAGGATGCCCCCAATGAGCATCCGGAAACATGGCAAATACGTTTTCAAAGGCTTTCCTCACCTGTTCCTGGCCTGTAAATTTTTCTCCGTTAGCATCTGGTCCTGCCGAAGCCTCAAACACACAGTCATCAGTCATATGCAACATTATAGCCTTAATATCATGGGCATTAAATGCATTAGCAAAAGACTGTAGAAAATCTTCTGTGACATGCTTATTTGATTGTGCCATAAGTAAAGTTGGCAAAAATATAAGAAATGTAAAAATTCCTTTTATCATATAAGTTTGCTTTGAGAAGAAAGATAACAACAAAAAAGCTAATAGTAAATGACGAGCTGCGCCCGGTATGTCATTTCCAAGTATATAATTCTATTGGTAATTTTGGAAAAAATGAGAAATTTGATTTCATGACAAAAAAAATTACCTCCCGCTACTTTCTGTTTGACTACGACGGAACAATCTGCAATACATTTCCCACCATGAACTTTGCCTTAGCGCAAACTTTTACCAAATACCAGGTAAAAGTGCCCGATGAATCCGAAAGACTGAAAGCGATCAGCGCAGGTCTTACGCTGCACGATACAATAAAGTTGCTGCACCCGGATGCTGCACAGCTCAGCCAGCCGGAGGTGGACGCCATGATCAAAACATACCGCCAGCTATATATGGATGCCGATGAACAATTGACGGTACTTTTTGAAGGCACCCAAGCTGTTTTTAACCACCTGAAAGGATTGGGAAAAAAGATTGTTGTGTTGAGTAATAAAGGCATTGCTGCAGTAGAAAGATCGTTGCAATTCCATGGCCTGTTCAACCTGGCAGACCTGGTAGTTGCAGAAGGCATATTACCAGAATTGAAACTGAAGGCGAAACCAGATCCGATGATATACGAGGCTGTCATTAGTCGTCGGTTCAACATAACAAACAGCCAGGAAGTATTGATGACAGGCGACACCCATGCGGATATTCTTTTTGCAAAGAATTGCGGGCTCACCTCCTGCTGGGCGGCCTATGGATTTGGGGTACGAACAGCATGCGAGGCACTGCAACCGGATCATACGATACAACAAATTTCGGAGTTGTTGGAAATGGTGACGGAATAGAATTTAGTTTGCGTGATACGGAATTTGCTTTTGGTGACACGAGAAGTGTTTTTCGTGATCCGGATTTTACTTTTCGTATCACGAAAAGTGTTTTGCGTGATACGGAATTGACTTTTCGTATCACGAAATGTGAAAAGCGTGATACGGATTTGACTTTTCGTATCACGAAATGTGAAAAGCGTGATACGGATTTTACTTTTCGTATCACGAAATGTGAAAAGTGTGATACGGATTTGACTTTTCGTATCACGAAATGTGAAAAGCGTGATACGGATTTGACTTTTCGTATCACGAAATGTGAAAAGCGTGATACGGATTTGGCTTTTCATATCACGAAATATGAAAAGCGTGATATGGTTTTTACTTTTCGTATCACGAAATTTGTTTTGCGTAACACGAAATTGACTTTTCGTGTCATAGAAAAAAGTTTGCTTTTAAAAGAAATAATTTGATTTTCAGGCAAGTAGAGCGACCGCATGCCTGTGTTCAATAAAATAATTGATCAATACCTGGCCTACTCACACAAATACGTACATGCTACGCATAACCTCACCCTAAACACGTAACCTTCCATTCATGTTAGAAATAAAAATACCAACCGGCACATTTAGTACAATCGCTCGCTAAATCATTTTCGCATATTGATAAATGTCAAGGAAGGAATTACTAAACCGGCAGCCATGAAAACGTCTCATGATAACTTTCGACGTTTTTACAATTTTTTTCCTGACGGCCGTCAGTACGCGATAAGTAGTTCTATGTAGGTTTCGCGCCATATGCGACATCTGCGACAACTGTTTGGAAACCATATATCCGCCACCGTATATTTGTATCGAACAAATGAACAATATGTATAACCGACTAGATTGGTACTTACAAATGACAAAGTTCGTTATCGTTTCCGCTCCACAAATCAACTAGCAGCTTGCAATCGGCAACCATTGCAACTGCTGACCGGCCTCGCTTCGCTGAAGCTTCGCGAAGGCGCAGTAAACCGGAAACCAGGATGCGATGGACGCAAAGCGACTCCCTTTTGTAATATAGTACAATGATCCAATCCTCCCGCCGAAGTGGGACGGGACAGGTAATGCAATGCCTTCATTTGTATGCACGCTCATTGGCCAATGAAGTGTTGTTAAGCATGATTCAGTCCTCCCGCCGAAGCCGGACGGGACAGGTAGCTGGTATTTTTATTCTTTAATTTTTAAATTTTTCAACATGAAAAAGCAGATAATTATTTTCGGAAACCAACGCGAACTGGTAACCCTTTGCCAACGCGTTAGAGAAAAAATGAAAAGCAATCCGGTGTTCCCCAATCCGCCTGCGGCATTGGCAGAACTCGAAAAGGTGCTACCTGAATATGAGGTAGCACTGGCGAATGCCAGAAGCCGCGACAAGGAATGGGTGGCTATTAAAAACAATAAGAAAGCCCGTATACTGGCGTTGCTGGAAGAACTATCAGAATATGTAATCGCCACTTGTAAAGGCGACCGAGCGTTGATCTTAAGCAGCGGCTTTGATGTCACAGACGAACAAATCAGCCGGATTACAACTGTTATCGAAACATTACAGGTTGTACTGGGCGAACCAGGTGAAGCCACGGTGCATATTAAAAAAGCAGCAGGCGCTTTAGTGTATGTATACGAGTATGCAACCGAGCCACCGGGCGCTAATACGGTATGGGTCAGAGAAGAAAGTACCATACGTGATCATACGTTCAGGGGACTTCAATCTGATAAGCGATACTGGTTTCGCGTAATTGCGATCGGCCGCAGAAATCAAAAGGCGTATTCGCCGGTTGTTTCCAGATCGATACAGTAGTCGGTCAAGACATATCTTAATAGTGAACGGGACTGCGAAAGCGGTCCCGTTGTTTATTTTAGAGAGGCTATTAG
>DASUVL010000640.1:0-2820 GCA_036379015.1 Niastella sp. | reverse complement strand
CAGGTTGATCAATACCTGTTTTATTTTCTCTTTATCGGCAAAAACGATGATGGGCGCTTCGCAGCCTTTTTTAAGCGTAGTACGAATATTCTTTCCCTGGGTTTTTATTGACAGCGAATCATATATTTCGCGAATGAGGTCCTGGATAACAAAATTTTGCTTGGCCAGTAATTGTTCGCCCCGTTCGAGTTTTGAAATTTCATCCAGGTCATTCATCAGGTTCACCAGGCGGTCTACATTTTTAGCCGTGTTCTCTAGAAATCTTTTGGCAATAGCCTCTTCTTCCATAGCGCCGCCCAGCAACGTATCAACATAACCCTGAATTGCAAAAATGGGTGTTTTGAATTCATGGGCGAGGTTTTGTAAGAACTCTTTCCGGTATGCTTCGTTTTGCCGTAACAGTTCAATCTCGTGCATACGGCGTTCCCCCCATTCTTCTACATCGGCCCGTACTTCGTCAATACTTTTTTGCGGAAGAATGTATTTAAAATACATCTCTTCTTTTTTAGTAGCCTTGGTTTGATAAATGAGCTTATAGATCAGTTTGATCTTGCGATAGATAAACCTTTCCATGGTAACCAGTATCAACCAGTATCCTCCGGCAAAAATGACCAGCAGGGACGCCAGGCCTATTTGCCAGTTACTGGTGAGAACAAGAATGCCGATGGCAATAGGAACAGATAATATTCCTGCTGTGAAAGCGGCTAATTGTCGCGGTGAAAGATTTTTGGCTGAAGGCATAGAAATCCAATGTGATAATTTGCTAATTAGCTAATACTTGCCCGCCCGTATCCGCCAACTGGCGGAGAAGGCGGGTGCTAATGGAAAACCCTAATACAGTGAAATTAGCAAATTAGTTAATTATCACCTCATTACATGGTGAATTTGTATCCAACTCCTTTAACCGTAGTAATACAATCGATACCTAATTTCTGACGAATTTTTCGAATATGAACGTCGATGGTTCGGTCACCAACAATGACATCATTGCCCCAGATCTGGTTTAGGATTTCATTACGCAGAAAAACACGGCCCGGCTTGGATGCCAGTAAGTATAGTAGTTCAAATTCTTTTTTTGCTAATACCACCGCTTTGCTGTCAACCTTGGCTTCAAATTTAACGGGGTCAATTTCCAGGTTGTCAATTTTTATTACTTTTTCTTCCGGCTCTTTATTGATGCGGCGAAAAATGGCATGTATACGGCTTACGAGTATTTTGGGACTAACAGGTTTGCTGATATAATCATCGGCACCGGTTTCAAGTCCTTTTATGTGTGAGCTTTCGTCACTAAGTGCCGTTAAGAAGACGATAACGGTATCTTTAAAAGCTGGCTGGGCGCGTAATATTTCGCAGACTTCAACCCCGTTTTTTCGGGGCATCATGATATCGAGGATGATCAGGTCGGGTTGACTTAATTTAGCTTTTTGAATGGCATCATCCCCATTATTAGCTGTTACTATCTCGAATCCCTCTTTGGTAAGATTGTACCGGATAATTTCCACTATATCAGGCTCGTCGTCTGCAATCAGGATCTTGCCTTTCGCATTCATCAAAGTTAAAATTTTGGCAAACCTACTTTAATTGGGGCTACCCTGTAAATGATAATAATGAGTTCACAATTTCTTAATATATGAAGTTAGTCAAAACAGGCAAGAAAGGCAACAAAGCTGCGGGGCTACGAGGCAGCAAGGCAACGAGGCACAGGGAGTTAGGATTGGAAATTAGAAATTAGGGCAATACAACGCACTAGCCGGGTGCTGAATTTGAAATCTGGGGCAAGGGGCAACACTACGGGCATAGGGAGTTAGGAATTAGGAAGACGAGGCAAAAAAAGGCCTCCCATCGACTTCCCGTTTGTACATCACACCCCAACCTCTGGCCTGGTGATTACCCCCGGGAGATACCCTTGCATAGCTGACCAAGGCCTCAGCTACCTGGCCCATTAAGCTACTACACGTCGGCTTTAGGGAATTCTATCCCCACTTCTACCTTTGATCTGTTCACCACCGACCTCCGACTTTTTGGCTATCTTTTATTACCTTTCGCCTGAAATTACTGTTTTTTTAATATGGTAAAGTGCTGATTGGGCCAGCAAGGAACGGTTACAGGGACGATTATCGATCGGTATTTCAGATAATCCCGGAATAAGGACAAAATGGCGTATACAGGTCGCAGTCGTTTGAAGATTGAAAATCAAACATCCCTATACAACCCTTTGGTCATATTTTTGCTCTACTCCATACAGATGTGCAGCATATGAGGATACATATACATTTTATTGTGATCTGTTCACTGGTTTGTCAAACGAATCTGGCGCAAACTTCTTATACGATGAAAGTGGCCAGGGACCGGGAGTTATGGCATGGCAATATTGATAAACAACAAAAAAAAGCGATTCAGGTAAATAGTCAGGGCAGGGTTTCTGCCGATACCACCATTAGTCTCCATGTAATGGATGCCCTGATTCGTGGCGTTGATGAACTGCAGAATCAAATAGAGATGGATTCCACACTCAATGGCAATGGAAAGATCAAATACCTGCGCAGTGTAGATTTTCTGTTACAAAGTTATTTATCCAACCTCAACCGCAGAGATTATCCTGCGTCGCTTGCACCAGCCCTTATTAAAGCATTCACCCAGTGTATGGTGCTCGATAAGCAACGCAAAAGTATTGCACCTGTTATTGAAGCCAATGATTATGGGGTTGGGAAAATTTTAATGGATTGCCTTAAGTATTCCGACGATAACCCGGGCCTGGCAAGCGCTCGCACTATGCTGATGCGAAAATACCTGACCATGCACCCTGATCAAATTATGCCT
>DASUVL010000639.1:0-2981 GCA_036379015.1 Niastella sp. | reverse complement strand
CCATCGGCCGCTTCTATAAAATTAAAACGCTCATCGAAAAACAAGATGGTTAAGTAGGCCTGTGGCGTAGTACCGCCACCGCCAGCAGGCTGTACGGCATTTATAAATCCAGAGGTACCGTTTAGTTGATTCGTTATACCGGTGGCATTTGCTTTTACCATACTGGTAGCAGCGCCGCCCCCTGTAATTGCTTGCGCCAGGCTGGTTAGTACTGTACTGACCAAATTGGGATTGCTGCCGCCACCTGTTACATCGTAATAATATTGCACGGTGGCGCTTACCTGGTCGCCGGCCATTACTTTTTGCAAGGTATTGGGCCCCATGTTGTGACCTGCATTGTTGCCTAAGCGGCTAACCGAACTCTGTAGGTTAGCGCTTTGCCAACCAGATGGTTTGGGGTATCGGGTTACCTCTACTTCATTGCCCCCGCCGGTTTGACCAAACACAGGGTCCTCGGCCGTGCTACGGCTGGTTTCCATCGTACACGTATTATAAGCGCTGTGCGTTTCTTCAGTTAAAACCATCCGCACATTCTGCTGATAATCTTTTACAAAATAATCAAACACCCCCATACGCCCATCGGGTAGTGTTATATTACCATTGATAGCCATGGCATCCAGGCCACCATCCTGGCTGCTGTTAATGGGTGTTATTGCCCGGATGCGGCCTTCTTCAAAACTAATATACGATAGCGTTCCGCCACTAACGAAAAAAGGCGGCATAGTTGCGGTTGTAACAGAACTGGTTTCCTGGTATACAAACTGGTTGATATAGGAGGTAATGGTAGCCGGATCGCCCGATTCGGGTATAAAGGCCCGTTGCAGCTTTGCACCATCAGCATTATATACAATCCTGATGGTTCCTTTACCGGCAATGCGTATTTTTTCCGGTTTATCTAAATAATTATAACTGATGCCATTGGCTCCCACTACATTTTCAAGGTCTTTGGCATTTTTATTCAGGTCCATCACCACATTGCCGTTGTTATCATATACATAGTCAGGAGCCGCTCCGTTACTGCCATCTTTAAAGTCACCCGACAGTCCATTTATATTTGTTGTTAGCATTTGGTCGGTTACACTTTGCAGCTTATTACTGTAAGAAGCATAGGTATAACTCAATTCATCTATCGTTATTGGTGCTGCCGTACCGGGCATCACCCCCTTCTGCAGCATGTTTAGCAAATTACCGTTCAGATCATAAGTTATTTTTCCGCTGGTACCCGTAACCGAAAAATCCATCTTTGCATTGTTCCATCCATCGCCAGGATGCTTTTGTTCGCTAAAGGCAGCATTTACCAGCCGGCCCGCATTATCGTACGTATGATCGTATTTACGCTGCGCATCATCTCCTTGCGTATTCCATAATACGCCGGTAACCTGTCCATTTAATTGCGATTTGACAAACACATTGTCCTTGTTATCGAAGCCCAGATACATGCCAAAGAAATGCTCCCACTTGTTATAGTTTGCCGGGTTTTTAAGCGCATAATCTTTATTGATGCCCGTTATCTGGTTATGGATATTAAAACTATATTCCAGCGATTCCAGGCCACCACCAGTTCTCCCGTTTACAGGAACGTAATCCGGATCGAAATGTGTGGTTTTTATCCGGCCAATGTCGTCATAATCATACGTAGCAACAGTTTTGAAAGCATTGCTGCCAAATTGCTTTTGAACTGCCATAATTCGGCCCAGTTTATCAAAACTATTTTTGGTAAGCGTAATAAAGTGATTAAAGCCCGTACCGGTTGTTGTGTGATCGGAACAAATGCTCATCATGCGTCCATCAAAATTATATTGCCGGGTGGTGATATCAGAGCCTGTTTTAACATTATCCTTTAATGTTTGTATCAGGAGACCATCTTCATCAAAATAATTAGTAGTCGACAAGAAGTTACCAGACCCTAACACCCGCGTCATACTGCCGGTTGGCAAGCTGAGCGTACGTTTTGAAGTAACAATGGGTAATACATTGGGATCGGAAGAACTGTAAGCTGATAGATTCGTGAACCCCGTGTTGAATTGTTTGGCTGCTGCAAACGAATAATCATCGTAAAACTGGTATTTTACAATGGAGGTAACGGCAGCATTATTAAGATCGCTGTTCGAAACGGGATTATTAAAGGTTGAGGTATTTACCGGGTATCCCTGCGCTGTGGTAGTAACAGCTGTCGAAGTATTTACTACATTATTGATATCAGCTTGTAATTGAGCAACTGTCTTGGTGGCATTATATAAGGCAGTCGCAACAGGTCTGTCCAATTCATCGTATAAATTGGCAGTCCACTGGGGTGTTGATAAGACAGCCTGGTTACCATCCTGTGTAAATACAAGCCGGTCACGAATATCGTACAGCAAGTTTAATGGATCGGCCCCCGGAACTTTTTTCCAGATCATTCTTCCTTTGTCATCATAATTATATTGAAAACACAATTCTTTCAACACCTGCGCTCCGTCGGTTCCGGCAAAAGACCAGCCGTGACTATCAAGGTATTTGACTGCTTCGGGTTGCAACTGGTAACGCAACAAACCTTTGTCATCGTAAATACTATAAGTGCAGATCCAACCAGCATGAGCAGCAGATGGCACATCATCGTTCTGAGTTTTCTTTAGTATCAGGTATCCTGACTTATCTGTATAAGTAATAATCGATTTTCCATTTTCATCAGTACCTATTGATTTATATAAGGTATTAGGGGCATAGGCGCCCCTGTTAACAGGCGGATTACCTTGAATATAATCTACGGTAAATATCTGTACATTATCGGCAGCACTGTTCATACTATATACAGCAGTTCTTCCCATAGCATTAGCCCAGGTAGAACCAGATGCATTCATTGTCTCGATCCTGTTTAGCGGGCTTTTATCAAACTGAATAGACACATAAGCAGAGGTTTCATTGTACACATTCGTATAATACTGTGGTTGCTCAGTAAGCGGAGCTGTTTTATATTTTCCAATTTCCGTTGTAGTGGTAAA
>DASUVL010000638.1:0-3815 GCA_036379015.1 Niastella sp. | reverse complement strand
CTGCACATAGTAAAAAGGAAATTCTTTATTCCAGGCTTTGCGCCAGCTATCGATCATGGAAGTAAATAATTTACCATATGTGGAGGAAGTTCCCGTATTGCTTTCGCCCTGGTACCAGATAGAGCCGGCAATGGCATAATTGGTGATAGGCGCAATCATGGCATTATAGGTATAGCCGGGCGTAACAGGCCAGCGGGGATCCTTTTGTTTTTGTTGAATAGCAGCAGCCCCTTTTAACTCCGCATCATTATTCACCATCGCTTCGGGCGTCCATACTTCGGCCGGTGTACCGCCCCAGCTTGAATTGATCAAACCAATAGGCACACTCAGGTCCTGGTTCAGTTTCTTTCCAAAAAAATACCCTACGGCGCTAAAGAATTTAAGTGTGTTGGAATCGCAGACGGTCCATTTGGCGGCGCAATCGTCCTGCGGGTAAACAGCCGTGGTTTTTGGAATATGAAAAAAACGGATATTCTTATTATAACAGGTAGGTAATTCGGCCGCAATATCGGGCAGCTTATTATAGTAGTTCCATTCCATATTCGACTGGCCCGAGCAAACCCAAACTTCACCGATCAGTACGTTTTCCAGCACAATAGGCGAGGGGGTATTGCTGCCCCAAATAGTAATAGTGTAAGGCCCACCGGCAGCTGGCGTTTGAACGGACAATTGCCAATTGGCGTCACGTGTAGCTTTCAAAGAATCGGTCTTGTTATTCCAGGAAGTGGTGATAGCGATCTTTTCACCGGGACCGGCCCAGCCCCATAATTTTACGGTTGATTGTTGCTGCAGCACCATGTTGCTGCTGACAACTGCGGGCAGGCGAATAACGGCGTGGGCGGAAATGACAAGGGTACATAAGAAAAGGAGCGATGACCATTTTTTCATATTAAGTAGCAATTTAATGACAAGAAGAAGCAATATAAACTGAAATGGTTGTTTATATATAATAAAAAAAGCGCCCCGATGTATCAGGACACTTTTGAAATATTAAAAATCAAATTACAAAAAACTGAAACCTGATCTTACATAATTGAATTTTGGAATTTGAAATTTGTCTCCCCCTTTTTAGGGGCAGGGGTTACCCAATAATCATTTCGGGTTTCCAGTTAAAGGTGACATTCACTTCAATATCGGGATGAATGCTGTACATTACGGGACAGGTATTGGCTGCCCGTTCCAGAATGGTCTTTTGTTTTTCATCCACCTGCAGGGTATCGGGAAAATGAAATGTTAAATTTATACCACCAATACGGCGCGGATCGGCCTTCATAATCTTTTCTACGTCGATTTTTATGCCTCTGATATCAACATTCATATCACGCGCTTTAATGCCCATGATCGTTAGCATGCAGGTCCCAAGGGCTGTTGCCACCATATCGGTTGGCGAAAAACGTTCAGCCAGGCCCTGGTTATCCAACGGCGCATCGGTTTCAATAACAGATCCGGATTTTAAATGTGTACAAACCGTTCTCAAGTTTCCTTCGTAAACTACTGTTGAGGTCATTATGTATATTTTTACCTTAAATTTACGTTTAATAATCAAATCATAGCCAGTGAAGAAAATTGTTTTGTTCCTTTTGGCTGGTACACTTGCATCCACTTTATGGGCGCAAGACAATCCAACTCCCAAATCGCCAACTGCAAAAAAAGACAGACAGAACGCTAAACGAGAGAGGATCAATAACCTGCTGAAGCAGGAGGAAGAAGGAGAAATTATTTTTAGCAAGCAAAATACTTTCGGAATAAAACTAAACACCGATGGTTACGGGCTTTCTTATGAAATAGGGCGATTTAAAAGCGCCCGTGTGGCCAATATTTTTCAGCTGGAAATAAATGAGAAGAAGCACAAAAAAGAAAAACGTACTTCCCTGCTGAACGGCTTTAACTTCAACAGCGTCATTTTTGGCAAACTCAATAATTTTTACCAGGTAAAACTCAGTGCCGGTCAGCAACGCATTATTGGCGGTAAAGGCAATAAGAACGGGGTAGCGGTCATGGCCGTGTATACCGGTGGGGTAAGCGTTGGATTAGAAAAGCCCTATTTTGTTGATGTGATCGACAATGCCCAGCAACGATATCGCAAAACTTATCCCGAAATTACTGACAGCAGCTTTACAGAACAAGGCGCTTCCGGTTTTACCGTTGGATGGAATAAGGTGAAACCTAAATATGGCTTGCATGCCAAAGGCGCCCTCCGTTTTGACTATGGCCGGTTTAATGAAACCGTATCTGCCATTGAAGTAGGACTGAATGCAGAATATTATATTCAGAAAGTGGCCCAGATGGCCTATAACCCCGAAAAAAACTTTTTCTTCAACGCGTATATTTCATTATTGCTCGGTCGTCGAAAATAAAGGCCAAAGCCTAAAGTTAAAAGCCCAAAGCAAAAACAGTCTGCTTTGGGCTTTTAGCTGATGGTAGTGCAGTAGCGGAATTGTACCAAACTGGTAGCCTAATGGTAGGGTAATGGTAGCATAATGGCCTGGGTATTGTCAGCAGACCTGTCTCGTCCTAATATAGCTATACATGTAGCTCCCTGATCCGAATTCCCCCAAATATTCAACCAGATCGCTTGAAGCCCTTTCTTCCCCTTGTAACTCTCTTCTTTACAACTTATTACTTATCACTTACAACCTTTTGTGTTATTTTTGTGTGCGCTATAACCAACATATTTTCAATAGTTGGTTATATATCAATTTGTTAGAATCAGACTAAGCAACTTTTTGGGGTTTGTTATGTTATAATTACCTGGCGCCGCGAGTGCGTTGAACAACCCAAAGGTTTAATCAGAATATTAAAGACATATGCAGGAATTACCCGTTATCAGTAGTGTAAATGAATCAACTTCTGTTGTAAAAAAGCCCAACTGGCTGCGCGTAAAATTACCCACCGGTGAAAACTACCGGCATGTACGCGAACTGGTTGATACCCATAAATTGCACACCATTTGTGAAAGCGGCAATTGCCCGAACATGGGCGAATGCTGGGGCGAAGGAACCGCTACCTTTATGATCCTTGGTAATGTGTGTACCCGCAGTTGCGGCTTTTGTGCGGTAGCTACCGGCCGGCCCGATGCAGTTGACTGGGATGAGCCACAACGCGTAGCAGAAGCCATTCACCTGATGAAAGTAAAACATGCCGTATTAACCTCTGTTGACCGCGACGAATTGAAAGACGGCGGCAGCATCATCTGGCATAATACTATTAAAGCTGTAAAAGCATTAAATCCCGATACTACGCTTGAAACCCTGATACCCGATTTCAAGGGAAAAGCAGAAGATGTACAACGCATTATTGACGCCGCCCCCGAAGTGGTGTCGCACAATGTGGAAACCGTTGAACGCCTCACCCGGCAGGTTCGCATTCAAGCCAAATACCGCCGCAGCATGGAAGTGCTGAAGATCCTGAAACAGGGCGGCATGCGCACAAAAAGTGGCGTAATGCTTGGGCTGGGTGAAGCCAAAGAAGAAGTATTACAAACCATGCAGGACCTGCGTAACAGTGGGGTAGATGTGATTACACTGGGACAATACCTGCAACCCACCCGCAAACATTTACCGGTGATCCGGTTTGTGCATCCCGATGAATTTGCTGAATACCGCGAAGCCGGTTACAACATGGGTTTCGACTATGTAGAAAGCGGACCGTTGGTACGTTCTTCTTATCATAGCGAACGCCACGTAATACCAGGGTATGGAAAAGAACAGTGGTTGAAGCAAAAAGAAATGATGATTCAATAATGAATATTATTACGCGGAACAGACCTGTCAGATACGCATCAGCCATATAAGTTGGCAAAGTTATAAAGCGTA
>DASUVL010000637.1:0-7446 GCA_036379015.1 Niastella sp. | reverse complement strand
CGGGAAATTTAACATTGGAGGAACAGGATAAAACACTTACTGAAGTGGTAGTTACCAGCGGAGGCCGTAGAAGCCTTCCATCCGGTACATCTATAGGAAGGGCTCAGTTAACTACCTTACCTACATTGGGCAGGAGTATTTCTGATTTTACCCGCCTTACCCCGCAAGCCAATAACAACTCATTTGCTGGTACTAATTTCCGTTACAATAACCTTACGGTAGATGGTGCCATTAATAATGACGCGATTGGTTTCAGCAATTCCTTTGGCGGCGTAAGTGGTGGTGGTCAGTCAGGTGCTGCCGGTGCAGGTACCCGTACCAATCCGTATAGCCTGGATGTTATTCAGGAAGTGCAGGTTCAAATGGCGCCTTATGATGTTAAGCTGGGAAATTTCACAGGTGGTAGCGTTAACGCTGTAACCAAAAGCGGCACCAACGAATTTCATGGTTCTGTATATGGTTATGGAAGAACCCAGGCATTGATGGGTAAAAGTGTTGACGGCAGGAAAACAAAGATCGGTTCTGATTTTCACGACTACCAGTATGGAGCTACCATAGGTGGTCCCATCATTAAGAACAAAGCTTTCTTTATTGTGAATTTTGAACAAACACGCCGGCAGGAGCCTACCTTTTATAATGTGGGCGACCCCGGTGCTGCCATTACTTTAACTGAAGCACAAAAGATAAGTGCACAATTGCAAAGTAAAGGATACGATGCCGGAAACTATATGGGTGCCTATAAACTATTTACCAATAGTGATAAATTGTTTGCACGTCTTGATTTCAATCTAAATGCAAAAAATACATTAACGTTTCGCGCCATTTATACCAACGGCTGGGGTAATAACCTGGAACGTTCTTCTACCAACTTCCAGTTTGGTTCAACCGATTTTACCCAACATACAAAGAATGTGAACCTGGTAGCTGAGTTAAAAACCAAAATAAGTAATAACGTAAGCAACCAGTTAAATGTTAGCTATATCAATGTGCATGAATACAGGGATTTTCCCGGTGCGCTAGCTCCATTTATAGATATTGATAATGGAAGAATATGGGCAGGAACCTGGAGAGAAGCTTCTGTCTATAATATGAAACAGAAAACCTTCGAATTTAGTGATAATGTTACCTGGAGCCACGGTATTAATAAATTCACATTTGGTACACATAATGAGATATATGACCTTTCGTATGGTTTCATTAATTCCTGGAATGGTCGTTGGGAATACGGAAGAGGTACAGCCGTTGATAGCTTTGTTCTCGACAGACCAAGCCGCGTAAGAGGGGCGTTTACTACAGATTCAAAGATTCCAAACGACAGGAATGTTATTTATCATAATCCCCCTGACCCATTCAAGGTTTACCTGATGAGTGTATATGCACAGGATGAAATTACTATCAGTAAAGGATTTAAAGTAACACCTGGTTTACGTGTAGATTATTCTACTGTTGGCAGTCAACCCTACCTTGATCCTGGTCTTAAATCAACCAATACCAATCCGCAATATATTTCAGCTGATCCAACGTATAGCAACACTTCCTTTAGCGAGCTGAAAAATAACTATTTGGGAAAAGCAACCTTTTCGCCTCGATTAGGATTTAATTTTGATTTGAAGGGCAACGGTTCTTTGATCTTGCGTGGTGGTACCGGTGTATTTGTAGGCCGCATACCTTTTGCATGGATGGGTTATGGTTATACTTTAGCCGGTGGAACCTATGGCAATATTGACTGGAATAATATCACTGCCGGAACAAAAGTTCCGCTGGCCATTGATCCGTATGGGTTGAAAGATACTGTAACCAAATATGGTGGAACATCCCGTAGTGCTACCAGGGAAATAGATGTTGTAGACAACAAGTTTAAACTGCCCGCTGTTTGGCGCAGCAATATTGCGGCAGATCTTAAATTTGGTAAGGGCTATAAGCTTACAGTGGATTTATTATACACGAAAACATTGTATGATCTTAAATTTCAACAGATCAATCTTTTTGATTCAGTTCAATATTTTACATCCGGCCCCACCCAGTCTCCTGTTTATATAGCAAGGGGTGTGGCAGGATCAACAAATGGTAAATACAACGCTGATTATTCAAATGTTTATTTCCTGTCCAATACTAAAGAAGGATATCGTTATAATTTTACAGCCCAGCTTAACAAAACAACTAACAATATCAGGGTAGGTGCCGGCCGTACTTTAGACCTGAACTGGAGTGTTGCATATACGTATGGCCTGAGCAAAGATGTAAGTAATGGCATCCGTAACTCATGGGAAAGTAATTTTAATCTCAATCCTACCATTGCGCCAAACAATCCTCAACTGTCGTTTTCTAATTTTGATCTTCGCCATAGAATTGTTAGTAGTATTGCTACTTTCTTCCACTGGAATCAAATGCATACTACATCTCTGGCATTGTTTTATGCTGGTCAATCGGGCAATCCTTACTCCCTGATTTACCAGGCAGCTCCCGGAACTGGTGGTTCTAATGCTCCTTTACCATATATTCCTAAAGACCAGTCTGACATCCGGTTAGTAGATTATTCGTTGAACGGGCAGGTTTATACTGCTGCTCAACAATGGCAGGATTTGAATGATCTTATTAACGGAGATAAATATCTTAAAACAAGAAGAGGTAAATATGCGGAAAGAAATGGTTTAACAACGCCCTGGATTCATGAATTGGATATGAAACTAATGCATGAATTCAAATTTAGCAAAACCAATAAACAACATTCCTTGCAGGTTAGCCTGGATATATTCAATGTACTGAACCTGATAAACAATGAGTGGGGACATGTAAACTTTGTAACGAATGTAAACCAGTATACCGTAAACTTTCTTAAGTATGTTGGTTATAATGTTGATGCTAGCGGAAATCCAGTTGCAGTGAATACATCGGGCAGTTCTACCGGCAAAGGAGTAGGCACGCCTTCCAGTGGTTATATACCGACTTACAATTTTGTAAAACCAACTGGAATTAATGGTCATTATTATACGCTTGATCCCATTAACTCGCGCTGGCAGGGACAAGTGGGTGTTAAATACAATTTCTAATGGTGAATTAATTCGAGAAATGCCTTCATACCCAAAGACTCCGGTAAATTCCGGAGTTTTTGGGTTTTTATCAATCATGAATACTTATAGGTAGCATTCACCATTTCATAACAATGCTGTAACAGCAAACTAATAGTGCCCGGGTATCTTGCAGTGATTCCATTTATCGATTCCGTTCATGTCATTTAACAGATGCTGTTATTACAAAGTCGTCTCGTCTCGGCTGAGCACGAGGCGGGGCGACTTTATGCAGAAAGCATATGTTATGAAATTATTGAATAGATGTTTGTGAAGAATTTATGGCAAAAACTAGATAAAATTAAACGTAAGTAGGTATTTTTTGGATAATTGTAAGAAAAAGGTAAAATTCTATAAAAAATTCTGAATCTTTACAATTGCGGAAGTATCTTTAACAACCTTATCCCCGCCGAAGCATTTCCTGCTAAGCCTGCTTTAAATATAATTATAATATACTATTAAGATTCTCTATAAAGTGAGAGTTTTATTTCTCTCATGTGACTGACGCCGTTCGATTTCTATCGTGACGGCTCTTTTATTTATAGGACAAAAAAATGCCACGCCTGTGGAAAGCCGTGGCACATCTTGGTAAAACGGAAGAACGAATTTATCTTAATTGAAAATAAGTTCGGGGTAGGGTATATCCAACGGAGATTTAAGATCGGTACAACGATACATAAGGATATTGATAATAGCTTCTGTGGAGTACCGGTATTGAACAGTGGGTGTGTTCGGGTCATTTACCCAATTATTAAACGTATCGGTAAAATCATCATCCAGCTTATCGAGGGTGGTTATGCCTATTTTCTTAAGCGCAGCCGCATTACACTGCTGCTCGTATTGCCCCTGAATGGGAATAGCAATCATTTTTTTCTTCAGGTACAGGGCTTCTGCCGGTGTTTCAAAACCTGCTCCGCATACTATGCCATGACAGCTGATCAAACTACGGTTGAAATCTTTTGAATCAACCGGGCGAAAATTCATATGATCGATGGTGTAAGGCTTTAATGCCTGGCGTGAGAATACTTCGAACTGGTGGTCTTTAAAAGGCTGCAGTAATTGAATTAACTGCTTATCGCAAAACGAAGGCAGGTAAACGGTAATATGGCCTTTATTACTGGGCTCAGCCTGTATTATTTCTTCTTTAATGACCGGCGAAAAAATAAAGTCATCATAGTTTTCGAAATGCAAGCCAATATAATTGGTGGCCTTTGCATAATTCTGCAGTATCCATTCCCCCGCTTTACTGGGTTTTTCGGGGCGTGGTGTTTTGTTGGATAAAAAGCTGGCTTGGTGACCGAAGTTCACCGAAGGTACTTTTTTGCGGGCGCAGGCTAACGAGGTAATACATTCAAAGTCATTAATGACCAGGTCGTATTTTTCAACCGGCAGGTCACGCACTTCTTTCATTACCCTGTACGGCGTAATGTTGCGAACGATTTTCCAGTAGTCAAGGCTGCCCTCGCAGGTATAAAAAAGACTCAACCCTTTGCTGCGGTATTTTATGGGTGCATTGAGCGGCAGGGTGCTGTTGGCGCCGCTTAAAAAAATGTCAACCGTACCAAATTTTTGTAAATAAGGTAATAGCTCCATGGCGCGACTGATATGTCCATTGCCGGTAGCCTGTATTGCATAAAATATCTTCATAATTTTTTATCCTTCAACTTCAACCGTCGCCAGGGCTTCGGTTCAGTACTTTAAATGGCTAATGAATTAATATAAAAACTGATCTCATCTGTTAACACATTCACCTTGGCTGGTGTATCGATGGCCGCTTGCGGGAAATCTTTTTCATTGTATTCAAATATTTTCCATTCATTTTGGTGGTATTCCAGGGCTGTTAAATGCTCTACCCAGTCGCCGGAATTCAGGTAGGTCACTTTCCCTTTTTCGTTCTCGATCACTCTTTTTTGTGGCTGATGAATATGACCGCAGATCACATAATCATATTTTTTCTCAATGGCCAGCTCCGCTGCGATCTGTTCAAAAGCATCGATCTTGGCCATTTTGTTTACCCCTGCCATTACACTTTTTGATATAGATAATTTTTCACGGCCAAAGGCTTTTAAAACAAAGTTTATGAACCTGTTAAATAGGATAAGAGCGCCATAACCGTTACTTCCGAGCTTGGCCAGCACTTTTGCGCCGCCTCTGGTTGTATTGTCAAATACATCGCCATGAAAGATCCAGGTCATTTTATTATCAATCTCCAGCACCAGTTTGTCAGTAAGGGTAAGATGACTGAGCTGGAAATCGCTGTAACGGCGAAGCAGCTCATCATGATTTCCTGTAATATAAAAGACGCGGGTTCCCCTCATGATCAGGTTCAACACTTCTTTTATAACAGCCATATGTGATGCAGGAAAATAGCGTTTTGAGAATTGCCACCCATCAATGATGTCTCCGTTCAGGATAAGGATATTAGGCAGGATACTTTTGAGGTAAGCAACCAGCTCCTTAGCACGGCATCCGTATGTACCAAGATGTACGTCAGATATAACAACCACGTCTACTGCTCGTTTTTCCATTGATTTGGGTTTATCAAAATTCATACATATATGTGACCACATTGTTACAGGACTATTAAGCCGTTGTTAGGATTATGTGAACTAATTGTTATCTAACGGTTGATGAAGGCCGGCCGGTTGGGGATAGACGTAATCATTTGTTCACACTCTCGTAAGAATGCCTTAATATGGGCAGTGTATCTTAGTATCCGTTTTATTGCTGTGTGTTATACATAAATAACAATCGTAGCAGTTTCTTAATGTTGACCGGCGGAGCTTTTTTAAGTCCCGCCCTTTTTTTTATACGCAAAACGCAGAACGCCCAACGTTTAACGCGAAATGCCCATATTGCAGGTTTTGCGTTAAGCATTAAGCCTTAGGCGTTAAGCGTTTAATTGCTTATTTTACGAGTGAATCGTTTTTAACACAGCATTATCTCAACATAAACTACATCTGTTTGTCAACACAAACTCCCGCTGTAGCTGCGTTTTCTACAAGACAGGTGATCGTAGCTTTTTATACTGCCGCTGTAGCCTTTTTTACGTATGCCTGCATTTTTGCTTATCGAAAAGCCTTTACTGTGGCCACTTTTGAGGGACAGGTATTTTGGGGCATAAAATACCAAACCCTGTTGATCATCAGTCAGGGGCTGGGTTACATGGTCAGTAAATTTTATGGTATCCGCTTTATTTCGGAATTAAAAAGATTGGGGCGTTGGAAAACCAGTGCGGTTCTCATTGGGGCTGCCTGGCTGTTTCTGCTGCTTTTTGCGGTGACGCCGGCTCCCTGGGGAATGTTGTGGCTGTTTGGCAATGGCTTTATGCTTGGCTTTATGTGGGGTATTATTTTCAGTTATGCAGAGGGACGACGGGCAACGGATTTTATTGGGGCTGCCATAGCGGTAAGTTTTGTATTTGCAGGTGGGTTCAGCAGGTCGATAGCCATTTGGTTGCGCGATAGCTGGCTGGTAGCGGAACAATGGCTGGGCTTTGCTACCGGACTGGTGTTTGCCCTGCCACTAATTATTTTTTTGTATCTGTTAGAAAGAGTACCCCCGCCTGATGCGGAGGATATTAAGGAAAGGAATATCCGCCTGCCCATGACACGTGAAGACAGGAAGAACTTTTTACGAGTGTTTGGTGGCGGTGTTGTTGCCGTTGTGATCACGTACCTGTTCCTGAGCATTATGCGTGATGTGCGCGACAACTTTATGGCGAATATGTGGAATGAGCTGGGGTATGGTCAAAAGCCTGCCATCTTTACTAAAACCGAAACCATTACTTCGGTGATTATCCTGGTGGTAATGAGTCTGCTGGTTGTTGTTAGAAAAAATATCAGGGCTTTGCGGTTGGTTCATTGGGTGATTGTGACTGGCTTTTTAACAGCCGGTATTTCCTCTGCGCTATTTTTAGCAGGTTCTATAACGGGTGTATTATGGATGCAGCTCGCCAGCCTTGGATTGTATTTGGGTTATATTCCTTTTAATTGTATTTATTTTGATAGGCTGATAGCAGCTTTCAAAATAACAGGTAACGTAGGTTTTTTGATCTATATAGCCGATGCCTGGGGTTACCTCGGCAGTATGTTGGTTATGCTAACAAAGGAAATAGTTGGTTTGCAATTAACCTGGACGCAGTTTTACCCAACCAGTGTAGTGATCTTTTCCGCCATAGGCGTGCTGACGACCATCTTCTCCCTTATATATTTTAACCGGAAGTATACAGAATGATAAATGTTGAAGTATATCTGTTTGGCAGATACACTTCAACATTCATTATTTAATATTCAATATTGGTTATTGAATTATAAGCTGCTGAACAAATTTCTCCTGTGTAGTTTGGTTAACCATTCTCAACATATAAACTCCTTTT
>DASUVL010000636.1:0-8744 GCA_036379015.1 Niastella sp. | reverse complement strand
TTTTCCATTCAGGCTCTTTTCGATAACGAAGTGGCTCACATCCGTTTCTATATCGGTACTCCAGTTCAGGATTACCTGGTTACTGGTTTTCTTTGCAGAAAAAGAACTTAATACTACAGGTAAAGAACTATTTACAGGCGCCTGATAGGCAAAAGATCTGAACCAGAACGAATACATGCGTTCGGCATCTATATCGTCATCGCTGCTGTGCCCGCCGGTGCGTACTTTGAACTTACTTTTATTTGTGTACTTAGCGGTTGTCATTACCCTGGTAGCGCTGGTATCAATCTTATTATACTCGGTAAGAGGTCCTGAGAATTTCTTTCCGGTAACAGTCAATAAGTTTAAAATACTTTCCAGAAGATCAAATACCTGTAACGATGTACGTTGCTCTGTTGTATAAGAATTCAGGTTATACAAGGATACCCATTCATTCACATCATTCTCATCACCATCAATATCAATGGCGGTAACATCCATATTGTCAATAGACACCGGCGTATTGGTGGTGGAAGCAACAAAAGAGATCTCGAATTCCATCCACCAGTCGCGTTCACTGCTGTTTGCATTCCTTTTCTCATAAGATACCTGGGGCTGAAAGGCTTTATCCCAGCCGGTGTTCTCGAGATCGATGGTCGATAATTTAACGTTTGAAGAAGAGCGGGCGTTGATCTTTATAAAACCATCTACATTGTTGGTAACGTCAGGGAACTTGTACACAGCGCCATCCCGGCCTTCTGTGCCCGATACCAGGGTAGCATCTTTAAAAACCAGGCCTTGTGCCTGTGTTAAAGCCGAAACAGACAGCAGGATAACCACCGCTATCATGGTACTAAACGGTAAAAAGAACTTCCTTTTGGGTTTGAGGTAAAGCTTACTCATCTGATAAAATTTAAAATTATTACAGTATGGCGTGCGCATACGCAGCACGCAATAGAACCATATACCGACATGCAACAGTAACCAGCGTAAAGGGATGCTGCTATGTCGTTTTAAACACATACCAGGTAAACAGTGCAGTAAACAGGTTATTTCTGTTGAGTTAATACATTCATTATGCGCTCAACAATAATTGATATTGGGGCAGAAAAAGGAAATGGAATTTCAGGTATTCACCGATCGGGGATAATAATGGGCTTTGGCTATTTGCTCTTAGAGATTTTAAATAAACCGTCCCGTAGAAACGGGACGGTGTTGTTGATCGTACCCTTTAAAATAAACTCTTTATGTAGTGTGTCAGGAGCAGAACCCTTATATATCCTTGCTATTCGTTGCGCTTAGTGCCTTTTGTTATTGGTTCCGGCTCTTACTCTCTGGCTCTTGTGATTTGCCTTTTGCTTTTTAGTATTTAACCTTTGGTACTTGTCTTTCCTTAATTAGTATTTGCAATTTTAAAAAACCGTCCCGTAGAAACGGGACGGTGTTGTTGATCGTACCCTTTAAAATAAACTCTTTATTGAAACTACAATGGCGTATGCCAAAGCAGCAATATGCTGTTTGAAAATTGTATCTATTTAAAAAAAATACGTGGTTAAACTACAGATGATTGAATTTCGGTTGGGGTATTCTGATAGGACTTACTTGATCTTTGATATTTGTTCTATGCGATTTTGTCTCTTGCCATTTTATTATTTGGCATTTGCGCTTTGTGATTTAAATAAACCATCCCGTAGAAACGGGACGGTGTTGTTGATCGTACCCTTTAAAATAAACTCTTTAATCTTTTTCAGCTATAATACGCATGTCTCCGCTCCACTCAATTATCCATCGGGGGTACTTTATACATACATATCACTTATTACACCATTTCATTATAATTCATTGCATCCTACACCACCCTATTCCATCTACACCTTGTTACTTGCTCTTATGTAAACCAGCGCTTCGATACCTAATTGATTTACAAGTGCTTTCAAATATTTGCTTTTTTATGCACTACACCTCCCGGTATTGTAATACGTAACCGGTTTGTTGAATGGTTGGGTAAACCCGAACCCCGTTTAGTATTTCCCGGCAGTTACCTGCCACTTTCATTCCCGATACATTACAAATATGTAAAGACAATGGTTGACTAAACCTGGCTGATACGTTGTACTTACCTATGTTAGAATAAAACAAATTAGTATTTAGATGGCCGTTATTGGCTGTTATTGCGACCCTTAATTGTACCGGTGTTTGAGAAGTAGTACCGGAATAAGCAGATAATGAAAACAAATACGCAGACGTAGTAAGAACCAGTGCAACAATCAGGTGATTGTTAACTGAATTAACGCCAATATATATATGTTTCAAAAGGTACATATTCGTACAGATACGTTTTTAAGGGACCGGAATAAAGTAATCCACAGGAGAATTGGGAAAAATTAATCAGTAGTTTTCACGGAACATTGGGGGATATGAAACAGAATCGGAAGATACAGGTACGGTTCTTTCAGGAGATTGGGTGAGATTTTGATCAGCATGTCTGATCGATGCACAAATATCTAAACTGAATCTTGATTATGCAATAGTAATATTACTTTTTTGCAATTTTTTTTACGGTAGGGGAAATGCGAAGGCGGGAAACGACAAAAACGGCAAAAACGTGAACCGGTAAACGGCAGACGAGAAACTGGGAAATAGCCATAAATAAAAAAAGCCACCCCGCGGTAAGCGGGATGGCCTATATCGTATAACAATGTATGTTATGCTTTGTATTGAGGTATTAATGTGTTGGCCAGATTAACCATTTTCTTAATACCATCTTCTGGTAAGTTTCCTTTCTTAAATTCAACCAGTACATCACCCAGTTTGTTTTCCATTTCCATGATGAAATGTTCTTCAAACTCTTTCATTCTTTTTACCGGTACTTCACGCAACAAACCTTGCGTACCCAGGTAAATGATCGCAACCTGTTTTTCCACGGGGTAGGGAGCGTACTGTGCTTGTTTTAAGATCTCCACGTTACGGGCGCCTTTATCCAACACCAGTTTAGTAGAAGCATCCAGATCACCACCGAATTTAGAGAAAGCCTCCATTTCACGGTACAGCGCCTGGTCGAGCTTCAGAGTACCAGCCACTTTTTTCATTGACTTGATCTGTGCATTACCACCCACACGGCTTACGGAGATACCTACGTTAATAGCCGGACGGATACCTGCGTTGAACAGGTTTGATTCCAGGAATATCTGTCCATCAGTAATGGAGATCACGTTTGTCGGGATGTATGCAGATACGTCACCGGCTTGTGTTTCAATGATCGGTAAGGCAGTGAGCGAGCCTCCTCCTTTTACCAGGTGTTTTATAGAATCGGGCAAATCGTTCATGTTCTTTGCAACGCCATCATCGCTGATAACTTTTGCAGCACGCTCTAACAAACGGCTGTGCAGATAGAATACGTCACCAGGGTATGCTTCACGGCCAGGAGGACGACGCAGCAACAGCGATACTTCGCGGTAAGCTACGGCCTGTTTGGAAAGATCATCATAAATGATCAAAGCAGGACGTCCGGTATCGCGGAAAAACTCCCCGATGGCAGCACCGGCAAATGGCGCATAGAACTGTAACGGAGCCGGATCAGAAGCTGATGCAGCTACGATGACAGTGAAAGCCATAGCACCATTGTCTTCCAGGGTCTTCATTACACCGGCAATGGTAGATGCTTTTTGACCAATGGCAACATATATACAAAAAACCGGTTTGCCTGCCTGGTAAAATTCCTTTTGATTGATGATGGTATCGATCGCAATGGCAGTTTTACCTGTTTGACGGTCACCGATGATCAACTCACGTTGTCCGCGGCCAATGGGGATCATAGCGTCAATCGACTTCAAACCTGTTTGCAGCGGCTCTTTTACCGGTTCGCGGAAAATTACCCCAGGCGCTTTACGCTCCAGTGGCATTTCATATTTATCGCCGGCTAAGGGACCTTTACCGTCAATGGGTTCACCCAATGTATTTACCACGCGGCCCAGCATACCTTCGCCTACGTTAATAGACGCGATCTTGCCGGTACGGCGTACTTTAGCACCTTCTTTAATATTACCGCTTTCTCCCATCAATACCACACCCACGTTATCTTCTTCCAGGTTCAGGGCTATTGCACGTACTCCATTCTCAAACTCAACCAGTTCACCGGAACGTACATTATTTAAACCGTATATGCGGGCAATACCATCACCCACTTGTAATACTGTACCCACTTCCTCCAGGTCGGCAGCAGCGTTAAAGTTGCTCAATTGCTGACGCAATATCGCAGATATCTCATCGGGTTTTATCTCTACCATATATAACCTTTTATAGTTTTTTGTGTGTTAAAAAACAAGTCGAACTATCTTATTTTATAAATAAAGTCATTATTCAGGAACTGCGTTTTGATCTTATTCAGATCATACAATATACTGGCATCAACCAGTTGATCACCAACTTCCAGTACAAATCCGCCAATGATCTCCTCATCAACCGACACTTTTAAGTCGATATTGTTCATGCCCGTCTGGCTTTGTATCCGGCTGATGATCTGTTTCTTCACCTCTTCAGTAACAGGAACCGCAGTTGTAAGCTTAATGGTGTGAATTCCTTTCTGCAGTTTATACTGATCTATAAACGCGGAACTAATTTCCGGAAGGAGCGATTCACGGCCCTTGGTAATCATTAAGCGGTTAAAGGAATCAGTCAGTTCACTTATTTTACCTTTGGTTACCGCCAATACAATCGCTACTTTTTTATCGGCCTTTACAACCGGGCTGCGCATCAACGCTAAAAAATCGCGGCTTTCTTTGCAAAGGGCCTGCAAATACTGCATATCCTCATACACTGTTTCTACCTGGTTTCTTTCATTCGCCAGATCGATCAAACTTTTTGCATAACGCGCCGCTAAACGTGGATTGGGCATAAACTTAATGTGATAATTTGCTAATGTGATAATGTGCTAAATAAAACACATCACTATTTATAACTTAGTTTTAAAATCAATCCTGAAACTCCAATGTGCCTTATGAATTGTATTCCAGTAGCAAATTGGCTAATTAGCACATTAGCTAATTAAGTTTCACTTCTTCTGCCAGTTGCTTGATATATTTTTCCTGTTGCGATTTATCGTTCAATTCGCGACGCAGCACTTTCTCAGCTACTTCAATTACAAGCATACCAACCTGATTTTTAACATCAGTTAAAGCAGCCATTTTTTGTTGCTGAATGGCCGCGTTGGCATCAGCAAAGATTTTACCGGCTTCTACTTTAGCCTGCTCTTTAGCTTCGGCAATGATCTTATCTTTTGTATCACGGGCTTCTTTCAGCAATTGCGCTCTTTCTTCACGGGCTTTGGCCAGCAACGCTTCGTTTTCACTTTTCAGCTGAGCCATTTCAGCTTTTACCCTTTCAGCAGTAGCCAGTGAATCGGCAATACCGGTTTCACGCTCTTTCAGCGATTTCAAAATAGGCTTCCATGCAAATTTTCCCAGTATGATCAAAAGGATCAAAAACGCGATAAAATTCCACACTAGTAGGCCTAAATCTGGGGTAAGTAATTCCATTTTAAATTAATATTTATGGTATGTTTTGCTTTTTTAGAGAGAAAAATACTGCATTCGCCGCCCTTTGCATTGAATGCAGTACTGTTTTTACGTGCGAACCGACTATTTGAACACAGCCAGCAGACCAGCAACGGCAGCCAGCAGGGCAACACCTTCTACAAGGGCTGCAGCCAGGATCATGGTAGCACGAATGTCGTTGGTTGCTTCTGGTTGACGGGCAATTGATTCAACAGCGCCTTTACCGATTTGACCGATACCGATACCGGCACCAATCGCAGCAAGGCTAGCGCCAATTGCACCATATCCAGGCTGAACTTCCAACAGAATAGTCATCAAATTCATGATACTTGTTTTATAATTAAAAAAGAGTTTAGTTTAAATTACTACCGGGTCTTCATGTCCTGGCACATCATGATGATCGTGACCACCCTCAAAAGCCTGACCAATAAATACCGCTGTTAAATTGGCGAAAATGTACGCCTGTAAAAAGGCAACCAGAATTTCAATCACATATATAAATACAGCCAGCAGAACAAAGAATGGTGAAGTACCCCATCCCAGCGCCGTATTCATGGCCCCGAATATGAAAATCAAACAAATAAATGCTAATATAATTACGTGACCTGAGATCATGTTGGCAAAAAGACGAATGATCAGGGCGAAGGGCTTGGTGAAAATACCCATTATTTCAACTGGCACCAGAATGGGTTTTACACCCATGGGAACCGGCGGGTTAAAAATATGAGCCCAGAAATGTTTGTTAGTACTGAACAGGATCACCAGAAAAGAGATCAACCCGAGCACGGCGGTAAAGGCGATATTACCGGTTACGTTCGCGGTTCCTGGTATCAGGCCAATCAGGTTATTTATAAGAATAAAGAAGAAAACGGTCAGCAGCAGACCCATGTACTTTGCGTAGTTATGGCCCAGGTTGGCTTTACCTACATCATCCCGTACGAATGTTATAATGGGCTCAATAGCATTTTGAAAACCGGTAGGTGCGCTGGTAAGACCGATACCTTTTTTATATTTTTTGGCCAGGCTGGTCATCAACCATATCAGTAATACAACCGATATAATCATTTGCGTGGCATTGCGCGTTAAGGAGAAGTCAAACAGTTTGCCTTCGAGCACAGGCATTCCGTTTTCATCAGCAACATAGATCTTATCGTTCTTATAAAGTGGCTTTCCTTTCTCATCCTTTTCTTCTTCCAGTGCAGGATGCTCCTTCATAAACTCTTCGGTAATCCATACATATCCTTCATGGGCTTTTGTACCATGATGAAAGGCTGATGACATAAATGCAGTAAAGCCTTTCTCAGGAGAATATAAAATAACCGGCAAAGGAATAGAAACCGGATGATGACCAATGGTTACAAAATGGTATTCATGACCATCAGAAACGTGTTCAATAATGAGTTTGGCCGGGTTTATTTTTTCCTCCTTGGGTTCTCCGCCATCTTCGGCTTTTACCAGGAAGGGAGCAAACAATAAACTCAGGCTGAAAACCGCTACCAATAAGGATTTGACGCTTCTGACCAGCATACCTGTTTTTAAATTTTGCGCAAAGATAAGCAGGCGAAGGTCAAAAACGAGCGGATAATCAAAGTAATTTATTCAACACCTGCCTGATGCTGCCTGTGTTTGATGTATTTAGATTCAGCATAAACCCTTTATCTCCGAAAATATCACATTAACAATATACACATATATAAAATCGGTCCTTTTAAACACAAAAAAAACGGCGCGATACCCGCTTTTCTACCTTTCTGAATAATAACCTCTTTTATAGACTCAGTAGTGGATAGGTAGTGGATCAGATCAAATCTAACCCGTTTTAATCCTTTATATAATGCAGTACAAATCCAGGTCAAACCCTTATTTTCCTGGGTTTTGTGTGCATTTGGTGTGCGTTTGATGTGCGTTTGATCTGGGTTTAAAAAAGTGGAATTATAAACAAATCCCCTTCCAAACCTGAAAGTTCTGAGATAACAATAATACCTCACCTTTTATATAAATTATAATTACATATGACGAGGTAGAATAAGCCGCCAAAGCAATGAATCCTGAAAAACCGTCTTTTTTTAGCTTAATGTCAGGCTGGAATGTGTTTTTCGAACTGCATCTGGTGGAGCTTGTAGTAAAATCCCTGGTGAGCTATCAGTTCGTCGTGGGTGCCCATTTCTTTTATTTCGCCTTTATCCAGCACAATGATCTTGCTAGCCTTGCGAATGGTTGACAGCCGGTGGGCAATAACAATGGATGTGCGTCCGGCTATTAATTTATCAATAGCTTTTTGTATCAGCAGCTCACTTTCGGTATCTACGGAAGAAGTGGCTTCGTCTAAAATAAGTATAGAAGGATTGTATAACAAGGCTCTTATAAAGGATAATAGCTGGCGCTGACCCAGTGACAGGCTGCCTCCCCTTTCCATTACATTATAATCGTAATCACCCGGCAGTTGCATGATAAAATCATGCATATCGATCATTTTAGCGGCCGCAATAACCTGTTCCCTCGAAATGGCGGGGTTACGCAGCGTAATGTTATCCAGCACCGATCCCGAAAACAGGAATACATCCTGTAATACCACGCCTATATTTTTACGCAAGGCATCCAGCTTGTACTCTTCTATTTTTACATCATCTATTTTAATGGCGCCATGCTGTATGTGATACATGCGGTTCATGAGGCTGATGATAGACGTTTTCCCGCTACCGGTATGCCCTACCAAGGCTACGGTATCACCGGGTTTCACTTCAAATGAAATATCCTTAAGTACATAACGGTCGTCTACATAGGCAAAGGAAACCTTGTCAAAAGTTATCTTGCCTTTTACCGTGTCCGGCGCAAAGCTGCCTTCGGTTGTTATTACATCATCATTATCCAGCACCTTAAACACTCGTTCACTGGCCACCATGCCCATTTGCAATACATTGAACTTATCGGCTATTACCCGCAACGGCCTGAACAGAAGGTTCAGACACAGGAAAAAGGAGAACATTTTTCCAATTAAAAGACGTCCTTCCTCTTCATTTACTTTATAAATATCCAGGGCATGGGTTGCTGCCCACCATACCATCATGCCGGTACCCACCGCCAGCACAATTTCTACCACCGGAAAAAATACCGAATAGGCAAAGATGGCATTGATGTTTGCATTGCGATGTTCTTTATTAATGCTTTTAAACTTGTTGAATTCTTTGTTTTCTGCTGCAAATGCCTGCACTA
>DASUVL010000635.1:0-9206 GCA_036379015.1 Niastella sp. | reverse complement strand
CGGTTCGATTTTGTCATGTGACTTTTTTTAGACAAGGCCATTTGGTTAATAGAAAAGTGCATGCGTAGCTAAGAAAAATATTTTCAGGGGAAAAATAAAGAATTATTGGCATTTTCATTTGGGGAAAAGGACAGAAGCCCTTACTTTTGCACTCCTTTCGAGGGTGCTCACGCACTGCCCGATAGTATAATGGTAGTACAACTGATTTTGGTTCAGTTTGTCTTGGTTCGAATCCAGGTCGGGCAACAAAAGCCCCGCAGCAATAGCTGCGGGGCTTTTTGCATTTAGGAGCGATGCGAACTTGTTCGCAATAGCGGATAAATGCAAAAAGCGAGCGCGCCGAAAGGCGCGCGGGCTTTTGGGTAATGCAAAGCGGGGTGGATCGCCTCCAGGCAATCCAGCTAAAGCAAAGCGGGGTGGATCGCCGCCCGGCAATCCAGATCCAAAGCGCCGAAGGCAATCCGATCCCCGTGTATAGCTACCAGTAAGGTTGTTCTAAATAATAGCCAAAGTAGTTGCAGCGCTTAGGGGTTTTCTCTTATTCATCATTACCCCAGAAGGAAGTAACTTTAAAGGATTTATCGAATATTATTAACCAAATAACCTTTTTTATGAAAATGCGCTTACTCTCAACAGGGGGCCTATCCGCCCTTCTGTTAACCGGTGTCATGCTATTTCTCCACAGCTGTAACAAGAACCCTCAAACGAACGCCCAACAGGAAGAAGAAAATGCACTCCTCAAGGCGGCCATCGCAAAAAATGGCCACCCGTACACCGTACCCGTTAACCAGAAAATTGAGGCATTTTACGCAGATGGGGCTGGTCAACGCATCTCCACAGAGTTGTTGAAGCAACGATCTTCAAGCACGAATAGCAGAGCCAGCAGCATTATTTCCGCCTGTGACTTCAGCAATTCACCAATTGCCAACCTCAACACGTACGCCATCAGCGTCAACTGTACCCAGGACTTTCAAATCACCTGGAATTACACCGTCTCCACGAACAACAATCTCGTGCTCATCAGCCCTGCCAATTCCGCCGCCACATCGAAAGGCTCGGTACGGGTTACTAACAGCAGCGGCTCTACGATCTACAACGAGACCAATTCGGCAGCCTCTCTCGTGGACATCGGCCCAGACAACAACAACCCCGGCTATGAGCTGTACTCCGTCACCTTTACATCTGGCTTCATCGCCATCAGCAATTTTAGCGGCAACAATACGATAAGATTGGGCGGTACCGTCGTTTCAGACTGTCCCTATGTTGAACCGATCGCTCTCGCCCTTCAGCCCTTTGCGCTGAATGGGGCCAACGGCGCTGCTACCAACCCCTGCTTTCGTATCGACCCAACCTATCTTGGGACGGTCACTGCTCCCTTGCGTATCTATGGCGAAGACCCGCTTTTCTCCTGCAGCCCCTATGTTTATCCCTCTATGCAGCAAGTACAGTATTCTACCGATGGCGGCAATACATGGATCGGCGAGACTGCCTCTTCTACTTTAACCTATAGCAATCCTCCTCCAATAAGTTTCAATCCGCCGGTCAAGAATTACATCAACGCCCATTTAGGCTACGTTGATCCTACGGGTTCGCTCCTGTTGCAGATCAATCTGCCGCTAGGCGGCACGTATAACGTTCAGTTAAGAAATCGGAATATCGTTTTCAATGGCACCCTGGCAAGCTATGGCAACATCTGGCCCTTGCCTGTGTTCTCCGGCGCGAACGCCAATTGCTGCGTCGGTCCCTGGTCAGCAGTTTCATCTTACCCGGTCACTTATTAATACAAAGGGGGTGTCTCAAGTTAAAAGGAGGCACCCCTTTTTCATTTCAGATTTTACGCCGGGATATACACAGGTCTGCATACTTCCTTTTACCTCCATACAGATCCCAACATCTTCAAAAGCGTTCAGGTCCACAGCAGGCAATCCTACCTTGCTTTCAAAATCACTATCTCCAACATTGTCAGGCACTAAAATATCAGCAGTTTAATTTATACCTCAAAAACCGTATCCCCAAACGTTATTGCATAAAAGGGAAAAAGATTTTATTTTTGAGAACGGTAATATTTACTTGCTTTTACACTCCTATATTCTTCAAAAACTTTCCCAATAAGAATTTACAACAGCATTGACCCAACCCTTAACCATGAAAAAATTATTTCTGCTTATCCTGCTGATGGCATCCTGTGCCTGTTTTGCCAACAGGATCTATGTGAACCCATTGGCAACAGGTAGCAATAACGGAACATCCTGGATAAACGCATATACAAAACTTAGCAGCGGCATAGAACTGGCACAAACGGGCGATACCGTACTGGTTGCAGAAGGCATTTATAAGAATGCATCGTCCAGCGGCCTTTTTACCTACCGCTTTTACCAGGGAATTATACTATTGGGGGGATACCCCAATACCGGTAATCCTACAGATGCGCAACGCAATTGGGTCAACCATCCTACTATTCTCAGCGGCGAGGCCGGCACAAACGGTTATACCGACAATGTTGTATTAGTGCCCAACCTGTTGACCCCTGTGGTGATCGATGGGTTTATCATGAGAAGATCAGGTACAACTGGTTTAAGAATTGAAAACGCAGCAGCTGTCGATATTAAAAACACCGTGTTCGAAAATAATGAGGGACAAACAATCTATATCTCCAACAGCCAGGTTAGTTTCACTAATTGTGTTGTTTTTAATAACAATTCAGATATTGTATCTAACAATTCGAACGCCAATACCCATTTTTACAATTGCATAATTGCCAATAACCGGAGCAATTCACAGGTTGTAAGAAACCTGAACGCTTCGTTAGCTATTTACAACAGCACACTGGTAAACAATACGGGTATCGTTGTAAATAGTTACGGCACAGGTATTACTATAATCAAAAACAGCATTTTCCGGGACAACCGGAATAATGACAAGCTGGCGAACGCCGACATCCAGTCAATAGATCATTCTATCCAGGTAAGCCATTGCATTACCCAAACATATTATAGCAGCAATAGCAACACCCTATTGGTGAATTATCATCCCCGGTTTGTGAACCAGCTGCAACCGGCCGGCGCAGATAATAAATTTTTCACCGCCGATGATGGCCTGCAATTGACAGCCCCCTGCTCGCCCGCACTGAATTGCGGCGACAACAGCCTGTTGGGCGCCATAACCAGTGATATTATCGGCAAACCCCGCATATACAATGGCGGCACGGTTGACCTGGGCGCCTATGAATTGCAGCAGACGCCTGGCTCCTCTCTGAAAACGATATACGTAAATAGCAGCGCAGGAAATACAGGCACACATGACGGCAGCACATGGACAAATGCCTTTACCACCCTGCAACAGGCGTTGTTGTATTGTGCCGATACCATAAAAATAGCGGCAGGCACTTACCTTACCAGCAACTCCGAGAGGGATAGTGTTTTTTCCATTGAATCGGGCCAGGTGATCCTGGGTGGTTACCCCGCAACCGGCAACCCAACGGATGCGGATAGAGACCCAAAACTTTACCATACTATCCTGATGAGCAACTACCCCGCAGGTACAACCGGAAATTATTCGCCGGCGATAAAATTCTATAACTGTGATTCCACCACCCTGCTCGATGGTATAAAGGCCACCAACTGGTCAGGGCCCCAGGGCGGCGCCACGGCAGTGGAAGTAGCGTATGGATCGAAACTGAAAATAACGAACTGCGACTTCCGGATCGATACAGCACACGGCATCCGGGGAACCGGCCTGGCTATCTACGACTCCAGTGCTCCTTTTATTTACAGGTGTGAATTCAATACCAGCGCTTCCGAAACGCACGGTTCGGCGGTAAGCGTTGGCAGCAATTCCCGCGCGGTTTTCTCCCTTTGTAATTTCAGGGGATATACCGGTCCGCAAAATGCCACCACTGCCCTATCTGTTTACAACGCATCGGCAACCCTCGACAGTTGTGTGTTCTGGAAAGATAATTTGCATGCAGATGTCACCTTCGTACAAGCCAATGCATCTGTGCTCTCTATCACCAATTGTGTTTTCAGGGCTTACCATAATGAGGAGGCGCTTATCTACAATTCAGGCAATACCACAGGCACTATAAGCAACTGCACTTTCAGAAATTATAATTTTTTCGCCGACAATCCGTTAGTATATAACGACAACAGCCACCTGATCTTCAATAAATGTTTATTCGACAGCAGCAGACTGGCCATACGTAATATAAACAAATCAGCGCCTGTATTCAATAACTGCGTAAGTGTGAATAGCAAATTTATGTGGAACCAGCGCAGTGTACCCACAGTGAACAACGGTACAATAGTAAACACGTTTTTCTATCAGGGAGCCGTTGACAATAGCGCACGGGAAGAACTGGTGCTCAACGAAGACAGTTCAGTATTCCGGGCCAACAATACCATTTTCTGGTCGGCCAAATTAAACCCCGACAAGAAAGATATTTACGACCGGCCAAACCTCGTATATCCGCAGAAGAATTCTACATCGATACTCACGAATTGCCTTACACAGATTTATGGCACAAACGGTCAAAATGGTAATATAGTGGGAAAAGCACCACGGTTTCATAGACTCGACCATATACTGGGTGCCGATGGTAAACTGTTTACTGCCGATGACGGTTTGCAACTGGCAGTGTGCTCACCGGCCGTAAATACCGGCAACAGCTCCCTTGGAACTATCCTGCCTACCGATGTGCTGGCTAATCCGCGTATTGTCCAATCAGCAATAGACATGGGAGCCTACGAATTGCAGCAACCAGCGAATAGCGCAGGCAATTACTATGTGAACAGTACCGCTGCCGGCAATAGTACGGGCACCAGCTGGACCGATGCATATCCCGATCTGCAAACCGCATTATGCAATGCCTGTGCAGACACCATCCGGGTGGCAGCCGGCACCTACAAACCTGCCGTAAGCGCCAGGGATAGCTCTTTTGTCATAAGCCGGCCGTTGGCATTGTTTGGCGGCTATCCGGCCACCGGTAATCCGGTTGAAAAAGACCGCAACGCGGTAAAGCACCCTACGATATTGAGTGGTAATATTGGCGACCTTACCGATTCCCTCGACAATACCGCAGTGGTTGTATTTGTAAATGGCGTTACAGATAGCGTGCATATCGATGGCTTTGTAATACGGGATGGATATTATGTTTCAGGGGGCATAGGCATAAATGCAACAGGCGGGGCAGGTTTGAATGTTTTGTATACCAATACCGGGATCCATAATTGCCGGTTCATAAATAACCACGTATTCCCTTATGGCGGCGGTTGCTACATCAGTCCTAATTCGCGAGCCACTGTAAGCGGCTGTATTTTTACGGGCAACTCGAGCACCAATGAAGGCGGCGCGTTGTATGCAGGTGGCTATCTGCGGTTAACCGGTTCCGTTTTGAAAACAATTATTCTTATGCCAAAGGGGGCGGTGTGGCTGCGAACGCAGGAATAGATATCAGCAATTCGGTCTTCTACAGGAATTATACAACGGCCACGAATGCAACAGGAGTAGGCGGTGGATTATCTTCAGATGGTATAGGTAACATTACCAACTGCAGTTTTGTAGAAAATAAGGCCACGTCCACATCAACAACACAGGGCCTGGTTGGCGGCGGTTTGTATTTTGACGATTTCCGCCTGTCAATACGCGTTAAAAACTGCCTCTTCAGTGGAAACCTGGCAGGCAATTCCACCAACTCCCGGGGCGCCGACCTCGCCTGGCAAGGTTATGGTACGGTGTTCAATTGTATATTTCAGTACGCACGTTCTCCCGATATAACTACGTCACTTAATATTGCGGCAGCCGCAGGTTTTAAAGCAGTGAACGATCCCAAAGGAACCGATGGCATCTGGCTTACGCACGATGATGGATTGCAATTGCACTACGCATCAGCAGCCATTAACCACGGTCTTAACGAAGGAGCTCAGGGCCTGCCTGTTGATATTCTGGGCGATGCCCGCATAGTGCAGGACACCGTAGACGCGGGCGCTTATGAGTACCAGAACCGCCCGGAAGCAAATGCAGGCGCCGACACGGTAATTTGTGCCAATACATCTTTAAAAATTGGCGGAGATGGCAACCCCGCGCATACGTATAACTGGACATCAAACCCCGCAGGATTTAATTCCACTTCGGCTGCGCCCGTGGTGGTTAACCCCACGGTACCTACCACTTATTTCATAGAGGTAACCAATGGCGCCGAAGTAGCCCGGGATACTATTGAAGTTTCTATGAGCAGTTCATTACCACCAGCAGTAAGTGTGGTTACAGCCAATACCACCGTGTGCGCCCATGCGCCAACAACGTTTACCGCGCTGACGGTTTATGGCGGGGCCGATCCTTCTTATCAATGGCTGGTGAACGGCGTGAACGCCGGTACCGATACGGCTGTTTTTAGTACCGTGCTGCAAGATGGCGACCAGGTAAGCGCTCGCCTTACCAGCAACGCGTCCTGCGCATCTCCGGCTACAGCAATAAGCAACGTCATTACGATGCATGTAACGCCTGTGACCATTCCACAAATCACCATTAACGGACCGCTTACATTTTGCGCAGGCGACACCGTAACCTATACAGCCACTCCGGTTGATGGCGGTCAAAGACCACTTTATAAATGGGTAAGTGGTGGACTATTAGTTGCAACCACTTACAACAAAAGCTACACAACCAGTTCTATTACTTCTCAAACTGGTATTTATGCCATGATGTTCAGCAATGCCGTTTGCCAAACAAAGCCGGGAGATACGAGCAATGTACTGACGGTTGTGCCTAAGCTGGTAGTAACACCTTCTGTTGCTGTTTCGGCATCAAACGCAGGCATTTGCGGCGTTAAACTGGTAACATTTACAGCCCAGGGCTATAACGGAGGAACCAACCCGCAGTGGCAATGGAAAATAAATGGTAATAATGCAGGCACCAACAGCCATGTGTATAATAGCAATTCGCTGGTTAATGGTGATAAAGTGTACGTGGTGATGACCTCCAATGGGGAATGCGCCAGGCCGCCTGTTGTAGAAAGCAACAAGGTGACCATGGCCGTTGAAACAGCCATAGCTCCCACCATCAGTATAACCGCCCCAACCCAAGTGCCAGCAGACACCATTGTGGCAGTGAAAGCCAGCGTGGCGAATGGGCATGGTGCGGCCACCTACCAATGGCACGACAGTACCGCCACCCATAACTGGCAGACTATACCCAACGCCATTACCCAAACGGTGAATTACACACCCCGCAAAACAGGCGATAAGATCCGTTGCGTGGCGCTAACTTCCACCAATTGTGGTGATGCGGTAACAATACAAAGTGCACCACTCACATTTACAATAAATACGGTTACCGGCATTGATCCTGTACCGGCCAGCAACTATGGTATTACAAGTTGGCCCAACCCGGTTAATACCTATATGGTGATTGATGGTCTAACGCTAAGCGACCAGTGGCAAATGCTGGAGATCACAAGCCTCGAAGGACGTCAGAAAATAATGGCGCAACATATTGCCGGACAAACGAAAGTAACGCTCAACACCGATCAGTTAAAGGCCGGACTATATATTGTTATATTGAGAAAGAAGAATGGGGAGATGGTGTATGTGAAATTTGTGAAACTGTAAATAAAATAATTGCCAATAAATATTATGTAAACCCAGGTAAAACAAGGCCTTCCCCCAAATAATCGGGAGGGCCTTTTTATTTGTGTTCAGGCTACCAGGGGTTTAATCACCCCTTTATTTTTTAAAACGATCTTATTTTTTGTCATCTTATCAAAACCGGTGTTTTTAATTCAAGTACCTCCAAACCAAAAGATTTTTTATAAATCAGAACCAACCCGCCAAGGGTGGCCTCGTTTTTCTAAACGAGGTTTTTGTATTTATATAAACTACAATAAAAAAGAAACCCCACTTACTCAGCGGGGTCCTCCAGACAAGGTTTAACATTAATGGAAGAACGCACCAGAGCAAATTCATAGCAAGTGAGTACTAAAAAGACTTTATGTAGTAACATTAATTTTTACATTTCTTTTGTCAAAACTACATAGCCCGTTGTTTAAATATATAAGGACCTTATCCATTCTGAATCCTTTTATAATTTAATTGGTGAACTTAACCTGTTTACATGCAGGATAAGTTATTAGGAAGGCTTGATTTTTTCCTACAGGCATTTTCTGTTTATTCGAATGTCATTGTATCCCGTTTTCTAATGTAACAACGTATTCTACTGTTCCTGACTGGTAATATGTTTATTATTCCCGGCGGGGCTTCTCATCTATTTACTGTTTCCAGGTTTTCAATATTTTTTAACCCCTAAACTAAAAATCATGAAAAAGATCAAAATCATTCTTGTCAGCAGCGCCATCTTTCTTGCCATTGGAGGCGCCATGGCCAGTAAATGCGCGCTCTGTGAATATTATGTTCAGTATAGGGACTTTAATGGGGTCTATATGCAGGCTGGCACACTCGGCATTAACTATTATTGTTCCGATGAAATAAACACCTGCACTTACTATAAGCCGCATCCAACCAGTAATTATGTACCCTGCCAATGGGGAACTTATGTTCCAATTTATTAACCAAAAGATCAAATACAGCTATCGTTGATTTTGCGGGTAGTTATTGAATTGAAGCACATCTTCCGGTATAGGAAAAACATACTTAGGATCATTGGGTGGTAAAACCAATAGGTTTCCCTGGTACACCCGCTTCAATTCTATGTTGGCGCCTGCTTTATTTAAACGGCGAAGGTCTGTCCATCGTGATCCCCTAAGGACCATTTCTTTTTTACGCTCCTGTAAAATGAATTGTAACAGTTTTTCCGCAGAAGGATCAGCGTATGGAATAAACTGGTTGGTCTTCCAGCGGTTCTTCAATAGGTTGTTTACATATTGTAAGGCCACTTCCGTATGCCCCATCCTGGCATTACATTCAGCCAGGGTCAAAAAAACTTCGGCTGTACTAATTCCGGTGAAGGGATAAATTTCACCAAACAGGGAACCTTTCAAGGTCGCCTGTCCATTGGGTTTTATAGTAAAAAATATGGCAGTCCGCAAATCGCCGGGCTGGTATAACTTTATTAGCTCCGGTTCAATGATGGCTCCTCTTGCCAGGAAGAGCAGAGCAAAAATATTGCCCTGCATTATTTTACTTTGATACAAGGTTTCCTTATTCCTAAAGTTGAAGGGAGTTGATGAATTACTATTGAGCTGGTTAAAATCAATC
>DASUVL010000634.1:0-10823 GCA_036379015.1 Niastella sp. | reverse complement strand
GCCCCAGCTTAATATATTCCTGCAGCATAACATATTTGATCGTTTGCACCTTGCCGGTGTTTATTTCCAGGGAAGCGGTAGTTACACTATCATCTGTTGCCCAATATGTGTCGTTATTATTATCCACCACATTGCCCGGTGCATAAGAACCTGTTTTACCCCGGTAGTTGCTGGCTGTTACATCAGCGCCCAACGCTTTATTTTTAGCAAATTCCCGGTTCAGTATAGAACGGAATCCATACAGGGATTTTATATCTTTTTCATGAAACAGTCCGCGTTGATCCGGTGGCACATTTAACAACAGCACTGCACCCCGGCCTACTGATGTAAGATAAATATCAAAAAGCCGCTCAGGTGATTTTACCAGTGAATCTTCTTTTTTATGATAGAACCAGCCTGGTCTTATCGATACATCCACTTCAGCCGGGATCCAGGCAGAACCATCTTCCGATCCTTCATTCAACAACTTTTCAATACCTGCTTTGCCGGCATATATGGTATCAGGTGAAATCGTATTCCAGTTTGTTTCACCGGCCGTACCGTTTTCATTGCCCACCCATCTTACACCCGGACCTGCATCGCTGAAGAAAATTACATTCGGTTGTATTTGCCGAACCATATCAAGCGTGGCGGGCCAGTCGTAATAAGTTTTTCCATCTATTCTACGTTTTTCATTCGCACCGCCATAATAGCCATCACCGCCGTTGGCGCCATCAAACCACATTTCACAAACCGGTCCGTAATTGGAGAACAGTTCCTTCAACTGGTTACGATAATAAGTGATATACTCCGGCTTGCCATAGTCGGCCCGGTTACGGTCCCACGGCGAAAGATATACGCCAAACTTCAATCCATATTTTTTACAGGCATCAGAGGCTTCTTTTACGATGTCACCTTTTCCGTTTTTATACGGGCTGTTCTTTATTGAGTGTTCGGTGTATTTGGTAGGCCACAAACTAAATCCATCGTGGTGTTTGCAGGTAAGGATCATTTGTTTAAAACCGGTTTCTTTCAAAACACGCGCCCATTGCATGGCATCGGTGCCGGCCGGGTTAAACAATTTTGGACTTTCACTACCTATGCCCCATTCCCGATCAGTAAAAGTATTAATAGTAAAATGCACAAATGCATTTGTCTCCATCTGGTGCCAGGCCAACTGTGCGGCAGTAGGGACCGGGCCAACAGGCGCCGGTGGTTCAACCTTTTGCGCCTGAAGTGGTAAAACGCCAATAGAAACAAGCGCTCCCATAGCTATCATTGTAAATGTTCTGCTGAATCTCATATTCACTAATTTGCTTAAATTAAATTTTGTTGAATGCTGAAAGCTAAAAGCTGTAAGCCTTAAGCTGTAAGCTAAATACCAAAGCTGGATTTGCCTTTCGCTTAAAGCTTATAGCTTATTGCTTAGAGCTCTAATCACCAGCAACTATAAATTCAAACGCCAGCGCCGGATTGCCTTTTTGTTTTTGAATGGCAGCCGGCAGGGTTACTTTTACTTTCTCCCCTGTAACTGTATATTTAACGGTAGCACCGGTTGATATCAATTTTATTTTAGAACCTTTGGCAGGTGTATTAACCGTCCATTCAATAGTAGCAGGTACCGGACTGTTCTCGTCGAGTAAAGCCAATGCATATACCGATCTGGTATTTTTTGATTGCGTGAAATACACATTGCCGCTTTGGTAACCTTGAATAGGGCGTGTGTTGTATATAGCGGCTCCATTTACTTTCAACCAGCCGCCGATCTCGGTAAGGCGTTGGATCACCGGCTCAGGTAGCGTACCTTCCGGGGTTGGTCCTACGCCCAGCAACAGGCTACCGCCTTTGGCTACCACTTCAATTAATTGCTTAATAACTTTTGCAGATGATTTTAATTTATCATTGGCCGCATACCCCCAGCTGTCGCCCAGGGTAATACAACTTTCCCAGGGATGATCGAGTTGTTTATCGGGAACGCGTTGCTCGGGCGTTTGATAATTTTCATACGGGCCATGTACGGTTCTGTCAACGATCAGCAAACCGGGTTGTGCTTTGCGGGCCATTGTTGCTATAGCAGGCATATCAATATCCTGGCTCCAGGCGGGTATTGCGGCACCCCAGGCCCTTACTTCATCAGTAACAGTTTCCAATGGTCGAACCCAGCCGCCATCCAGCCACAAAATGTCCATCGATCCATAATCATGCATCAGTTCACTGATCTGGTTGTAGGTATACTCTTTGAATTTATTCCAACGCCAGGGGTTCTTGCGAATGTCATAATTATTATTACGGTCGGGGGTAGCATAATAGGGCCACCAGTAATACGGGCAATGCCAGTCGGGTTTTGAAAAATAAGCACCGATCATAAGTCCCTGTTTCCGGAACGCCTCAAACACATGTTTGGCTACATTGGCTTTTGGATTGCCGGCAAAAGGGCCGTTGCTGATCTTAAAATCTGTTTCTTTGGTATCGAACATACAAAATCCATCGTGGTGTTTGGTAGTAAATACCAGATAACGCATGCCGGCATCTTTTGCTGCCAGGGCCCATTGTTCAGGATTAAAACTAACTGGATTAAAATCCTTTTTCAAACCCCAGTACCATTTTTTGAAATCATCATAATTGCCGGTGCTGTCACGGGTAACCCAATCTTCGGAACACAATGCCCAGGACTCTATCATACCGGGCACCGCATACAGCCCCCAATGTATGATCATCCCAAACTTCTGATCGCGCCAATGTTCCAGCTTTTCTTTTACGGCTGGTTCGGCAGGCCATTCATATTTGGTTGATTGCGGATGAACCTGTTGTTCCTGTGCCCGTGCTGATGGTGTGTTCAGAATCACCAGCATGGAAAGGCCAAGGCAAAGCGAATACCTGTTGAGTTGCTGAAAGCGGGAATGAATGGTCTGTAAAACTAAATGTTTGGCAGACCGGGAATCTAAATTACGGCTGATGATCATGATCGGGAAGCTGGTTTTATAATTAATAATCTGCAACCATATCGCTAGACGGCAGCGCTATTTATTACGATGGCAGCACAAAAAATAAATGATAATAATGCCGGATATTGAATTGATAACAGGAGGCCCAAAACTAAGTACTGACAAAGAGATTTCAACGATACTTACCGGATTTTAATAAGTCTTAAACCTTAGAATTTATTTAACATCCCAAAAAATTTTACCCGTACGCACATCCTTATCTTTTATAGATGCGTAGTTTGTATTATATGATATTTCGCTGGAAGGGTATACCAGCCTGGAAGGCGGCCATTCATAACCGGGCAATGTAGAAGGATAAAATTGTAATACCGGGTTTTTGGTCCTGCGACATTCCGCCCAGCTTTGCACCGATTGTAAAAAACCAAAGTGAACCCATTTTTGTACCCATATCTTCGCCAGTTTTTCGTTGACGGTTCCTGCATATTTCATTTGATCGCTTTGTAAAAAGGTATCTATGGCAGCTGTAGCGGGTTGCGTTAAAGGCATCCGGATGGTGTTATTCAGGCTGTTTAAATAATAGTAGAAAACAATGGATTGTTTGACCGCTGTTTCATAGGCTGATGCGGCATCGCCCCCACCCCATCGTTCCCAGGCCTCGGCTTTTAAAAAATTCACTTCCGCTGCCGTTATCACTATGCCAGGTAATTTACTATTAAATAAAAAGGTAGCGGAATCAAGAATGGCATATCGGCCCAGGTTTACCTGTTGCTGTTCGGCATTGGAAAGAACCGGCAATCCGTTATAATCGGTATTGGGAATAAACTGATCGCCTTCCGTACGGCCATATTTATCGAACAGTACCGGAATGCGTGGATCGTTACAAGGCTTCATTACCGTATTCAACAAATGATCGGGCGCCGAATAATTGAACACTTCTGAAAGGGCATTGTGCAGATCATCGGCATACGTGGTAAGCGGTTGTAATAATACGTCTGTTAGCAGGGGCGTATAATTCGAAGATCCATCAACCAGCGGATACATTGTCGGATTATTAATAATGTTCAACGCCTCCGATCTGGCCTTTTCTTCATTTACAAAAGATAATCGCATCAATAACCGCAATCGTATGGAGTTGGCGTAGCGCACCCATTTGTCAAACTGACCGTTCAATAAAATATCCTGCTTGCTGAAAGATGCATGGGCCGTGTTAGGCAACTGTGCGCTTGAAAAATAAAGGGCTGCATTTTTCAAACCTTCCATTATGGCATCATATACAGCTGATGCATTATCAAATTTAGCCACTACTATACTGCCAGACGTATTAACGCTGCCTGCTTCACTAAATGGGATATCACCCCACAGGTCAACCATTTGCGATGCATGATCAAACATCACCACCCTGGCGGCCATCAGAAACACCTCCGCATTCGTTTTTAGTTGTTCATCGTTTATAGATCCATACAACGATTCGATCAACCGGTAATGGGCCATAATACCGCCATTGCCTCCATCGGCTAAAGTTCCGGGTCGATAAAAATCGTTCCACCGGTCTTGTGTATAACCTGCATTTTGCTGGTAAGCGGTAGTAGTGTTTAAATAGCCAATGGATTGCGTATATATGCCGGAATGCATGACTACAAAAGTGCGTATATTCCAATAAGATGGACGTACGCGATCGTTGTTCAGCATTTCGGTAAAGAACTTTTCAATAGAAGGCTGCACGGTTTGATCGGGGTCGTAATACAGATCAGCCAGCTTTTTGCGGCAGCTGCCTGCTACTACTGATAACAGCAGCACAACGGTAATAATATATAAAACCGGTTTGGTCATTTTGTTTGCAATCAGTTTCCGGAGTTCCCAATTAGCCGACAGCTGCGCCTTGCGCCACCGCTAAAGCTTTGGCGGCACGCGGTCGCGTAACTTCAGTCGCTTGCGCCAAAGCTTCAGCGACGGAGCACGAAGCAAGGCCAGCATTGGTTCTCCTCCGCTATTTAAAAATCCAGATTTACAGAAAATCCAAAACTCCGCGTAGCCGCCATGGATCCCTCATCAACACTTTGCCTGATCCAGTTGGAACCAATGATTGCTTCGGGGTCAAGGTTCTTAAGCGTACGGTAAAAATATAACAGGTTTCTACCGATCAGCGAAATACGGATGCTATTAAAATGCAACTTGCCGGTGAGTTTGGCCGGCAAGGTGTATCCTAATACTACTTCACGTAATTTTATATAACTGTTATTAACAACGGCACTTTCATTGACCGCCGAGGCCCCCCAGATAAAAGTGTTCATATAATAATAAGCCGCATCAATGACCTGGGTGTTTTCCTTTCCTGTCACCGTAACACCCGGCAGGATAACCCCATCGTGATATACTTTACCACCACTGGGGGCCGGTGTCTGATGATCGGCCAATAATATTTTTTCGCCGGCATTGTTTATATAATAAGCTAACCCGCCATGTTCAGCATCCCGGTACTGGAGTGTACTTTCATACATACCGGCGCCGGTATTATATTTCAAAGGCGGCGATACCAGCTTGCCGCCGATACGATAATCGACCGCACAATCCAGCGAAAATTTCTTCCAGGTAAAAGTATTAAACCACCCGCCGGTTACCCGGGGCATTACGTTACCTACTTTCTCATACCGGTTGTTATCAATAACGTATAATCCGTTAGAGCCAATTACATAATTGCCCGCATCATCCTTTAACCGCGGGTAAATATAAATGTTGCCCACTTTTTCGCCTTCTTCAGCTACTACGCGCAGGGCATTTTGTTCTGCTTCATAAAAGACAATGTTTTTTACTCCAGCCGCCAGCTTACTCACTTTTGAGCTGGACATGGAAAAATTTAACTGGCTTGTCCATTTGAATTTTTTCCCGGTTACCGGAATTGTATGTATCCCTATTTCCAAACCGTTGCTTTCTAATTCGCCGGCATTAACCAGCCGGGTCATAGCCCCTGAACTGGCAGGAATACTTAATTGTATGATTTGGTCAACCGTACGGCTATTGAACCACGTAACATCGAGCCCTAGCCTACTCCTGAACAGCATGGTTTCAAGCCCAATCTCCAGTTCATATTTATTTTCCGGACGGATTTCATTATTCCCGGCATTTGTTTGTGCATTCAATGCAGCAACAGGGCCATTAATGGTGGAAAGCGTAGTTTGTGTATAGGTAACAGGCGATGTATATGCCGGAGGCGCATTACCTACAACGCCAAATGAGGACCGAAGTTTTCCGAATGACAGCCAGGACGGCAGATCCATCACTTCACTAAAAACAAAACCGGTGTTCAAAGAAGGATAGAAATAATTGTTTTTCCCAGGGGGCAATGTAGAAGAATATTCCTGCCGGGTTGTGCCTTCAAAAAATAAATAATTTTTATACGACAGGTTAAAAAAGCCCAGGAAAGCATATTTGAGGATAGCACTTCTTTCGGTAACGGTAGTAATGGGATGGTAAGAATTCTCCAGGCTGAACCAGTTCTCCTCTAACAAGCCATCGGTTGTTTCGGAAGACTGGTCGTTATAATTCTCTTTGCGTGCCTGAAAGCCGCCGGTTACAGAAAGGTTCCAATTTTTGTTGAGCTTTTTTGACCAGGTAACCAACCCATCGCCATATAAAATAGAATACCGGCCATTAGCAATTTTATACTGACCGGTACTTGTATTACTGGTATTATAATATACCGGGTATTCACTGTATTGTTGGGTTTCTGTTTTAAGACTGGTAAAATCGTTTCCCACGCGGGCCCTGAACTTCAGGTTTTTATTCATGTCATAGTTCAGGGTTATACTATTCAGGAAACGATCCTGGTATTCATCTTCATTATTTCTTAATTGCATCCATAAGAAATCAAGCATTTCGTTCTTTACATTATAACGAAGCGCTTCTGCCGGATTTCGTTGCGATTGATTCCAGGGAACCCATTTGTATCCTTCACTGGTCTTGTATTTATTTAATACCAACGACATATCTTCCCCCCGGCTATAAAAACCTGCATACGAAGCAATGATCCTTGCCAGCTGGTAAGGCCGGTTATGCACTTTGTTGCCAAAGTAGTTGGCTATTACATCCACATTTAATTTATCGGTGATCTTTATATTGCTGTTGAGATGGAACGTATTCCGTTGCAGGTCGCCGCCTTGCTGAATGCCTTTATAATCGTTGCGGGTATATGATAACCGGTATGAAAACTTATCGGTTTGGTTAGCCACTGAAGCATTTAAAATAGAATTAAAGCCGGTACGGTACAACTGTTTGTAGTTTTTTTCATGTGCGGTATATGGCCGCATTTGTCCGTCCCACCAGGGAACCGGCTGGTCATTGAATTTAGGCCCGAATTGCGCATAGGCTGTAAAGTTTGGCCGCAAGCGATCGTTTACACCATCTCCATCCGTGTCAACCGGTATCCATCCTTCTTCTGTTGCGCCTTCCGACAGGTTTGTGGCCCTGTCGGCGCCGGGACCATACACATGCTGGTATTTAGGTAAAAATGCCGCTTGTTCAATGGTATTGGTATAATTGACAGAAACCCCTAACCGCTTTTTAGGCGTGCCTTTTTTAGTAGTGATCACAACTACACCAGCGGCAGCTTCAGAGCCATACAAAGCAGTGGCGCTGGCGCCTCTTAAAATAGTGAGGTTATCAATATCGGATGCATTGATATCAAGAATGCCATTACCCCGGATGCGGGGATCGACCCAATAACCACCGTTGTTAATGCCGGTAACTCCTTTTTCATTGGTATTGCGAATGACGATCCCATCTACCACGTACAATGGCTGCGCATTAAAATTAAGTGAATTCACGCCCCGTATTTGTACCTGTACGGCACTGGTAGCGCCACCGGGCGCTGTACTTATCAATACGCCGGGCGAACGGCCATATAATGCTGAAGCGAAATTGGTATTGCCGGCCGAGGTGAGGTCTTCTGCTTTTACCGTACTTAACGAATAGCCCAATGAACGGGAATTTTTATTCACGCCCAACGCGGTTACCACCACTTCATTCATCATATTTTCAACAACAGAAAGCTGGGCATTGAGGTAAATGATGGCGCTTGAATTATGAAGGGGTATTTCTTTTTTGTCATAACCCACGCTCGTCAACTCCAGCACTTCTCCCTTTGACCCCTGAATATCAAATTCGCCATCGGCATTGGTGGTAGTGCCACGATTGGTTCCTTTTACCCAAACACTAACATTGGCAAGCGGTTTCCCTTCAGCGCTGGTTACCCGGCCTTTTACCATTTGCCCTTTTGCTGAAGAGATTTTGGTATCGTCTTCCGGTGTAGCCGGTTTCAATTTATTAAGCAGGTCATTTTCAGGTATGGCGGGATCAGCAATGATGACAAATGTTTTTTCATTTATCTTTTTAAACTTCAACCCGGTAAATTGAAGCAGGTCTTCCAGTATCTGCTCCGCTGGGCGGTTATTATTTATTACCGGTTTTACCAGTATTTCGCCAAATGATTTGTCGGAAAAAAGAAAGTAAATACCTTTTGATTGATTGAGCTGTTTCAGAATAGAAAAAAGGGGCTGACGGGCAATAGTAGTATCTCTTGCCGGTGCTGAAACGCCTGCAAGTAAAGATTTGCGTGGAGGTTTTTTACGGTTTAGTAATACAGTATCCTGCGCATAGGCACTATAAATGAGAAATACCAAAACCGCGAAAAAAAACCCCCGAAAAAATCTTTCCGAGCCTTTTTTCCTCATACGCAGATTTTAAAACATAAACCTGCCTGGTCTTTATTTTTTTCTGATCAGAATCTCTTTATCCAATTTTTCTACATCATATTCAGATAAGGCTTCCAATGATTGCAAAAAAACATCCAAATTATCATTGGCCATGATGCCAGAGATCGACTTAGCCGTTACTTCTTCATCAGCCAGGGTAACTTTAATTCCATAAAATTCGGTTACCAGAGAAGCCACCTCTTTCATAGGAGTATTATCAAAAACAAACTTGTGTTCTGTCCATGCCAGAACCAGTGCATTATTAATTGCTTTCTTTTGAATACCTGTGCTGTTAAACTCAACATAATCACCCGGCTTCATATGTACTTCCTGCCCATTACTATTAATAATAACGCTTCCTTCCGTTAACAACACATTGCTTTTGTTATCACGGTTAATGACATTGAACTGGGTTCCGGTAACTATAACATCAAAGTTTCCGGTGTGTACAATGAACTTGTTTTTTTGAGCCGTCTTCTTTACATGGAAAAAAGCTTCCCCATTAACCCATACTTCACGGTCGGTTCCATCTTTCCATTTCTTGTAGTCAAGGGTAGTATTGGCATTGAGCATTACCTGAGATCCATCGGGTAAAACATCCTGCCGTGTTTCCCCATAGGCGGTTTGTATAGCGAGTTTACTATTAGTGCGGATGTATTGCCAAACTCCTATTGAAGTTAAGAAAATTATCGCAGCAGCAGCCCACCATTTTATATTACGGGACTTCATAGAAACAACCCTACCTGCAGGGTTGCTTTCTGCAGCCAGACGGGTTGTATTGACCAATCGTAGCTCAGCCAGCTTTAACCGTTGCAGATCAACAGGTTGCTCTTTTACAGTAATAGTCTGAAGCAATAGAACTGCCTCATCGGCCAGTTTCTTTTGCACAGGGTCATGACCTATACGGTTGTTCCACTTTTCTATAGCCAGTGGATCTGTTTTAAAGTACCACGCCAAAAAACTCTCATCACTAAGTAGGTCTTCAATAGTATTGATCGATAAATCCATATATTAGGTTTCGCTTCTAAATTTAGTACTGCAAAATCAATTTTTGTAATCATATTTTTAGGCTTTTTTGTGAATTTCAAATAAAACATATCCTAAATTCACATTTGTTTCCGGTTAATATTCACAAAACTAGCTTAGCTTATAATAAATTGATATCCAACCAACCTGATATTGCATTATGGGAGGCCTATCAAAAAGGCGATCATGATTCCTTTGCTTTACTTTTCCGGCGCTATTATGAGCCCCTGGTTAAATATGGCAGTAAGCTCACCAACAACAACGATGTTCTGGAAGATTGTATACAGGAACTATTCACCGAATTGTGGCAGAACAAAAGTCAAACCCAGGTACAATCTGTAAAAGCTTATTTGTTTAAATCGCTCAAATACAAGCTGTACCGGGCCCATCAGCGCAAAACGCCCGGACCTTTTAATGAAAATCACAGTGAGGTAATGTTTGAACTAAGCCACGAAAACCTGATGGTGGGCCGGGAACTGGATGCTGAAAAAACGGCCCGCGTGCTACAAGCCCTTGCCCAACTTTCGAACCGGCAGAAAGAGATCATTTACCTGAAGTTTTACCAGGAACTGAATTATGAAGAAGTGAGCGACATCATGAATATTAATTACCAGGCTGCCCGCAACCTGTTGTATCAATCCATTAAATCGCTTAAAAAATTACTTACCACGTTAGCATTTTTCTGTTTTCTGCTTTTTGAGATGTAACCCTCACGGCTATTTCTTTTTGGAAAGCTTCTCTTTTAGCACACCCCAAAGACTTCGTCTTTCGTAGGTTCTTTTGTACCAATCAATATCATTTTGAAAATGCTCTATATCGTTCAATAATTTATTGATGAGCTGGCGATGGCCTTCCGTATTCTGAGCGCTTTGATCTAATTGCTGTTTCAGACTGGAGATCACAACCGATTTGTGATTGAGATCTTTTTTCAACTTCTCCATTTCAAAACGCTGTTCGTCTATCGCTTTTTGCTTGCATTCAATTTCCTGTTCCAAATAACGGGTTATTTGTTCCAGTTTTTCATTGATCTGTTTATATGATGGATCAGGTATGGCATGACCGTTAGTTACACTTTTTGCCCCTTCGTTCCTTTCCTTCAGACCATTTACAGTGATATCCATATTAA
>DASUVL010000633.1:0-4324 GCA_036379015.1 Niastella sp. | reverse complement strand
AAAATTAGGCTGGATAACACCGCGCATCATACAGGAAGAAGTGTTTGCCCAAAAAAATGGTAATTACACACTGGTAAAAGATACGTATAATGATTATACCACCTTCGGGTTGAATACTTTTGCTATCATGCGATTAGGCATGGCGTATGAAATTGTTTCGTACGACTTTCTGCATTTAATAGCTTCAGATTATTACCAGCAGGCATATAATATTACCACCGCGGTTGAACAACTTACTTCTACGCGCATCAAAGAATATGATCTGTCGGGCACGCTTTCGCTTGAAACGGTAAAAACATATTCTTATGACAATACCTATCATTCTTTCCTTACCAGTGAACTATTTACGAATAGCAAAGCAGAAACAATAGAAACGGATTATAAATATCCATTTAATAAAAACCAGATAGCCGGTTTGAATGCCACCAACTCAGCGGCCATTGACCGGATGGTGATAAAAAATATCATTGCTCCGCCCATTGAAAAGCAGGTTTTAAGGAATAATAACCTGATACAAAGTCAAAGGACCAACTATCGTATATGGGATGTTCAGCAAGACATGGTGAAACCGGAAAATATACAAATACAGATCAAAAATAATCCGGCCGAACAACGGATGTTCTTTGACTCGTACGATGCACAGGGAAACCTGTTGCAGCAATCAAAAGCAAACGATCCCAAACTAAGTTATATATGGGATTATGCTGAAGCATATCCGGTTGCAGAAGTAACAGGCGCTACAGGATCCCAGATCGCATATACAAGTTTTGAATCAGACGGATCGGGGAACTGGAATATTGCCGGCACACCACGTTATACCGACGGAATTACAGGCTCAAAATGTTATAACCTGATCGATGGCAGTATCAGCAGATCGGGGCTTAATGCCGGAACCACCTATATTATTTCATACTGGAGCAACAATAATAGTCCGCTTTCAATTGCCGGTACGCAGGGCCCCGTTCTACAGGGAAGGAAAAAAGGGAGCTGGACTTATTTTGAACACAAAGTAAGTGGCGTAACAGATGTATCCATTGCGGGAACGAATGCATTGATCGATGAACTACGCCTGTATCCGGCCGATGCACAAATGACTACATATACTTACACACCTTTAATTGGAATAACATCGTCGTGCTCTGCCAATAGTACGGTTATTTATTACGAATATGATTCATTTCAACGACTAAAACTATCGAGAGACCAGGATGGAAGTATTGTGAAGACTTACAAATACAACTATAAGCAATAGTGATCAGCGATCATAGACGTTTGAACCGGTTCTTAAAAAATTAACCTAAAAAAACACAAGCATGTCTTATCCTGAAAGCCGTTTGTCACGGTGGGTTCATATAAAGATCATTATTGTTACACTGAACCTGTTGGCCGGCTATGCTGCACAGGCGCAGTGCTACCCGAATTTTACGTTAACCCAGGTATCTCCGTCTGGCGACATAAGCTCTCCGCAATATGTAACATTGCGCGCAACATATAGTCCGGCCCAGGGCGAGTCCCCATATGGTGAGTTCCGGTGGTACCTGAATGCATCTGCCACGCCAGCTCGAATTGGAGGAATCGATGGTAATTTGCATGATGATTATACTTTTTTTGCAAACCTCAGCGACGTAGTGACTGTTAGTTACTATAATTACAATACGGGATGTGAAACGGAGCAGCGGATGTATAGGGTGACCACATGCAATCCGCCAACTGCATCTCAAACCTATGCAAGATTTTGCGGCTTTGACGTAGCGCAAGTGCAGTTCACCAGCAATACAAGCCCTATTACATTTCAACTTTTTAAATTAGTGGGTGGCAGCTATCAGTCCGTCACGGCTAATACCACCGGCTATTTTGAGATCTATGATTTCAATACCGCTGATCAAAACAACTATTATATAAAACCTTCGGGCGGCTGCGGGGAAGCTTCCTATTATAAGATCAATTTTGATATTGCCAGTTCAAATCCGCCTGCGGTAAGCGGTAACCTGACATCCTGCGAAGGTGCAGGCGTTGTGTTATCGGCCAGCGGTGGAAACAACACGTATCGTTGGTACGATGGCAGCGGTAATTTATTATATGAAGGCCTGCAATATACTACTCCCTCCACATTGGGGGCTGGTACTTATAACTACCAGGTACGTGGGCTTAGTTCCAACGGCTGCTTAAGTAATGCGGCTACCGTAACTACAACCGTAAATCCCAAACCGGTTGACGGCACCATTTCAGCCAGCGCCACTACCATATACACCTGCCAGTCGGTAACCATTAGCAGCCAGGGTGGAACAGGCGTGCCCCATTATTGGTGTAGCAATGACGGAGGGGCCAACTGGAATGTGTTTCAGGAAGCGCATGCAGGCGAGTCTTCTTTTACATTTACGCCTCCCGCTGCAGGTACATACCGCTTTCATTTGCGCAATAAAACTACCTGCGGCTTTTGCTGGAATGCGCCCGGCGGATGTACTGGTTTCCCGTATATAGATGTTACTGTACTAACTCCTCCTCCTATACAAATTTCTGTAACACCGGCTAACCAGATCATTCCCTTTAACGGAACAACTACTTTAACGGTGAGTGGTGTGAGCGGTGGCAATGGTGCATACACCTATCAATGGCAAAGCTCGGCGACAGGTAATTTTGCCAACCCGGTTACTATAGTCAATGCTACTTCGCCAACATATACGCCATCTGGTATTACCAGTAAAACATTTTACAGGGTAATAGTAACCAGTGTTTGCGGCGTATCGGCAAACAGCGCGATCGTACAGGTAGACGTATACCCCAAACTCGATGGTAATATGATTTTACCGGCCAGCTATACCATTCCTTCCGGTTCCAAACCAGGTATCTTAACAGCAGGCCCGGCCAGCGGTGGCAGCTGTAATGGCAGTTACAGTTATCAATGGCAGGTTTCTACTGATGGCACAAACTTTTCCGATATACCTGGCGCCACGGACCTCAGGTACGAACCAGCCGCACTATATTCCACCACCTACTACCGGCGTAAAGTAAAATGCGGTAACCAGAATGAAGAAGCTTATACCAATGTTTGTAAAATTGACATAGGCATACTGGATGCTGAAAACATGAATTACATCCGTACCAGAACATTTATGCATGGGGGCATAACCGATGAACAAACAGCTGCGGCCATTGATCCGGTTGCAGAAGTGACGCAAGTGACCAGTTATTATGATGGGCTCGGAAGAGAAATACAGAGCGTATCAAAACAGGTAGGAAAAGACAATAAAGACATTGTTCAGCCCATTGATTATGATCTGTATGGCAGGCAAACAGTTAGTTACCTCCCATATGTTTCTCCTTCCGGCAATGGAAATTTCAAACAAAACCCGTTAGGCGAAGGGAACGATTTTTACAAAGTAATTCACCCTGAAGAATCCTGGTATTTCCAACAAAGATCATTGGAACCGTCGCCATTGAACCGGTTGCAAAAAACAATGGCTGCAGGCGACAATTGGGTGGGCGCCAACAGGGGCATCGAAAATAACTACCTGTTCAATACACCAACCGATGATGTAAGAATGTGGAGTGTAACCAACGTAACCGGCGATTGGGGTACCTATAATATGGACGGGGCGTATGCGGCCGGTGTTTTGTATAAACAAATAATAATCGATGAACATGGCCACCAGGTAATCGAATTCAAAGATAAAGAAGGGCATCTGATACTTAAAAAAGTACAGGTAACGGCCACTGCCGACAATGGGACCGGAAGCGGATACCCCGGCTGGCTGAATACGTACTATATTTATGATGACCTGAATTTGCTGCGGGCTATAATACAACCCAAAGGCGTTGAATTATTAATACAACAGGGCTGGAATATTACATCGTTGAACGGAGATATTTTAAACGAACAATGTTTCCGGTATGAGTATGATGTGAGGCTACGAATGACGCGAAAAAAAGTACCCGGCGCCGGCCAGGTGTATATGATATACGATATCCGCGATCGCCTCGTATTTACGCAGGATGCCAGGATGCAGCCCAATAATGAATGGCTTACTACTTTATATGATAAGTTAAATCGTGCGGTAATAACCGGTATTACCACCTGGGTGGGCACTGCTTCCGGCTTACAGGATGCAGTTACTTTGCAAACCACTGCCGGTGGAGAAACAACCGTAGACGGCATCACAGTTGCCAATTATCCGATTCCCGGCAGTGCTGGTTTTACCCTCCTTACAAAATCGGGATATGATGATTACGCAACTATTCCCGGAGGAAGTGGCCTTAACGGAGATATTGATAATACGTATACAGGCACAAATTATATGCTGCCTTCGGGTAACAGTTTTCCGTA
>DASUVL010000632.1:0-15132 GCA_036379015.1 Niastella sp. | reverse complement strand
AAAAGATGGATTGGACAGAGTGCTTGATACCACTATTGCCTTTAATACTTTGATCGATTCAGCTAAAGATATTACTGTCGAACAAAAAGCATTAATGAAAGATGGCAAGATGAAAATGCAAATGAATATCAAAGAAAAGATATTCAAAATGGATATGAATTTCCCATACAAGGATCTGAACAGCCTTCAACAGTTGATGGCCGGTAAAGGTGGAAGCGGAGCCGGTATGAGCAGTGCACTGAAAAATATGTTCGGTAAAAAAGAGGGCGATGCCGGACAACCAGAAGCTCCCAAAGGACCCGACATGGGCGATATTGCCGCTATTTATGATGTTACCATAAAAAATGGCCTCATCGAAAAAAAGGTAAATGCAGCAAAATATAAAGAGTTTAAAGAACGTCCCGAAATGGCGCAAATGAAACAGTTAACCGGCTCAGGTATGGAAATTTTGTACACCACTACCATCAAATTACCCCGTGCTGCAAAAAAGACTGATAACCCCATGATCAAATTATCTGAGGACAAAAAAACAGTAACCATGAAATACAACCTGCTTGAGTTACTGGAAAACCCCGATAAATTTGCTTATTCCATTCAGTACTAAGCACAGAGCATAACATTGGATTAATGATCATTTTTAACTAGGTTTGACGTTTCGGAACCCAATACGTATGCAAACTGATTTTCTTGTTATCGGCTCCGGCATTGCCGGATTGACCTTTGCACTCAAGGCAGCTCAAAGATTTCCAGATAAAAAAGTTCTGGTCATTACCAAAACCCAGGCAGATGAAACCAATACAAAATATGCCCAGGGCGGTATTGCCGGTGTAACTGATTTTGAAAAAGACAGCTTCGATAAACATATTGATGACACCCTCATTGCCGGCGACGGCCTGTGCAATAAACAGGTAGTTGAAATAGTGGTAAAAGAAGGGGTCGACCGCATTCAGGAATTGATTGACTGGGGCGCCCGCTTCGATAAAGAATCGGACGGCGATTACAAACTCGGCAAAGAAGGCGGGCACAGTGAATTCCGCATCCTGCATCATAAAGATATTACCGGGAAAGAAATGGAGCGCGCCTTATTGGATGCAGCCCATAGTTTTCCCAATATCGAGATCGTAAAACACTGCTTTGTTGTTGACCTGCTTACGCAGCACCACCTGGGTTACCTGGTTACAAAATCTACTCCCCATATCGAATGTTATGGCGTGTATGTGCTGAACCTGGAAAACAACCAGATAGAAAAGATACTGGCAAAAGTAACGGTATTGGCCAGTGGTGGGAACGGACAGGTATACCGCTCTACCACCAACCCCAATATTGCTACCGGTGATGGCATTGCTATGGTATACCGAGCCAAAGGACGTATCGAAAATATGGAGTTCATCCAATTCCATCCCACCGCTTTGTATGAACCGGGCGTTCGCGGACAGTCTTTTTTGATTTCCGAAGCCGTACGTGGTGATGGTGGTATCCTGCGCAATAAGAACGGAGAGGCGTTTATGGAACGATACGATCCGCGTAAAGACCTGGCGCCCCGCGATATTGTAGCCCGTGCCATTGATAGCGAGATGAAGATCACCGGTACGGAACATGTATTCCTCGACGTTACACATATTCCTGTTGATAAATTCATTGAGCATTTCCCGAACATTTATGAAAAATGCCGGTCAATCGGTATTGATGTAGCTACACAATTGATACCCGTAGCGCCTGCAGCGCACTATAGCTGCGGGGGTATTAAAACCGATGAATGGGGACGTACTTCCATTAAAAATCTATATGCTGCAGGGGAATGTGCCAGTACCGGTTTGCACGGAGCCAATCGCCTGGCCAGTAATTCGTTGCTGGAAGCTATGGTATTTGCCCACCGTTGTTTTATCGATGCATCAGAAAAAATAAAATCACTCAGTGTTTCAACGGATGTTCCTGACTGGAAAATTACCGGCACTACACAGCCGAAAGAAATGATCCTAATAACCCAAAGCCTGAAAGAATTACAACAGGTGATGAGTGATTACGTGGGTATTGTTCGTACTAATATCAGGTTGGAACGAGCCGCCAAACGCCTCGATCTGTTGTGGGAAGAAACAGAAGCCCTGTATCAAACCACCGCCCTATCGCCCCAACTATGCGAACTACGTAATATGATCTCGGTTGGCTACCTGATCGTAAAATGTGCGCAGTTCCGCAAAGAAAGCCGTGGATTGCATTTTAATACAGATTACCCGTATAAGAGCACGTTGGTGCAGAATATTGTATTATAGATCCTGAGCAAGTCGAAGGATCGGAAAAAGCGCCGAGCGAAGTCGAGGCGCTATATGAAACAACAATGATGAACGAGAATCAAAATACTTCTCTTAATCCCTCCTCCGCTAGCCAGCGGAGGCTGGGGGGCATGATCTTCGCCGCCGGTTTGGGTACCCGGTTCAAACCGTGGACCGACAAGCATCCCAAAGCATTGGCTGTTGTTAATGGCAAAAGCTTATTGCAACATAATATTGAATACCTGCAGCAATATGGCATTGACAATGTAGTGGTGAACGTGCATCATTTTGCAGACCAGATCATTGGTGCTTTGGAAAAAAACAAAGGTTGGGGCAGTACCATTACCATCAGCGATGAAACCGATGCAGTGTTGGAAACCGGTGGTGGCATCAAAAAAGCAGAACCACTTTTTACAGCAGAAAATATTGTGGTGATCAATGTGGATATTCTTACCGATCTCGATCTGGGTAAGCTCATTGCATTTCATCAGCAACAAGCCCCTTTATCAACCATCGCCATTACTAACCGTACTACCTCCCGGTATTTTTTATTCGACGAAGACAACACCCTATGCGGCTGGCGTAATACAAAGACCGGTGAAGAAAAGATCGCCCGTCAGGCCACAGCATACATCCCCAAAGCATTCAGCGGTATACACGTCATCAGTAAGAAATTATTATCGCTTATACAACGTACCGGAAAATTCTCCATTGTAGATACTTATCTGGAACTGGCTGCCACCGGCATCATAAAAGGGTATGATCACAGCGGTTCGCGGTTTATAGATGTAGGCAAACCCGATTCTGTAGCGGAGGCTGAACTGTTATTTGGTAAATAACCCTTTAATTGTGTGGCCGGCAAAACGCTGCCATATGGCACTTATTTCCTATTATTAAATTATTACCCAAACGAGTCGATAGCGCAATACAGTACCTTTATCATCATAGTTACTTCCCATGATAAAGACTTTATTACCGCTTACTGTCATTTTCCTGAGCTCCATCGTTTGCTTTGCTCAACCATCGCCATATAGCAATAACCTGCCGGCAAAAGTTACGTTGTCGAATGGCTGGCATTTATCACCGGCGGGCCGGTCATTGCCGCTTGGCGATCTGCCATTAAACCTGGTGGTATCCCCCTCAAAAAAATACCTGGCGGTAACCAACAAAGGCCAAAGCGTTCAGTCGCTGCAATTGATCGATGCAAAAAGTGAAAAGGTATTGCACAGCGAAGTGATCCCCAAAAGCTGGTACGGTTTAAAATTTTCTGCCGATGAAAAATTCCTCTATGCATCCGGAGGAAACGACAACTGGATCTTGCAATATGCTATTACTGATAAAAAGCTGGTATTAAAAGACACCATTAAACTGGGTGAAAAATGGCCGGTCAAAATTTCACCGGCAGGTCTTGATATAGACGATGCAAACAAATTGATGTATGTAGTAACCCGGGAAAACAATAGCCTGTATATCGTTGACCTCAACACTAAAAAAGTATTGCAGCGCGTGCCATTAACCGCTGAAGCGTATACCTGCTTATTATCACCCGATAAAAAAGAATTGTACCTGTCATTGTGGGGTGGCGACAAGTTGCTTGTTTTCAATACCGGCAGCAGAATTGTTTCCGACTCCATTCCGGTAGGCGATAATCCCAACGAGATCTGCCTCACAAAAAATGGCAAATATCTTTTTGTTGCGAATGCCAATGACAACTCCGTTTCTGTAGTCAATGTACCGGAGCGCAAAGTGATTGAAACCTTTAATACCGCCTTATACGCCGATGCGCCCAATGGCTCTACTACCAATGGCCTGGCACTGAGCGCTAATGAAAAAACACTTTACATAGCCAATGCCGATAACAACTGCCTGGCTGTTTTTGACATAAGCAAACCGGCAGCCAGCTCATCAAAAGGATTTATACCCACTGGCTGGTACCCAACCAACGTAAAAGTGATCGGTCGAAAAATTTATGTCGCCAATGGCAAAGGCTTTTCTTCCATGGCCAATCCCGATGGACCTAACCCGGTTAAAAAACGGGAAGAAGTGAAATATCAAGAGGGTGATGCGAAAAAGCCACCTACCGTTCAATATATAGCCGGGTTGTTCAAAGGCACCATGAGTATTATTGATGAACCCTCGGAAAAACAAATGAGCGTTTTTTCAAAAATGGTGTACGACAATACGCCGTATAACAAAGAAAAAGAACTGCAAACACAAGGCGAGGCGGGCAACCCTGTCCCCATGAAGATCGGCGATCCTTCTCCCATAAAATATGTGTTTTATGTTATCAAAGAAAACCGTACCTACGACCAGGTTTTAGGCGATATGCCCGAAGGCAATGGTGATAAAAAGCTGGTTTTGTTTGGTGAAAAATACACCCCTAACCAGCATGCCCTGGCGCGTGAATTTGTTTTGCTTGATAATTTTTATGTTGATGGCGAAGTAAGCGCCGATGGTCATAATTGGACCATGGGAGCCTATGCTACCGATTATCTTGAAAAGACCTGGCCTACCAGTTATGGCGGTCGGGGCGGTACGTATTCGGCCGAAGGCAACCGCCCCATCGCCAATAATAAAAAAGGATTTCTGTGGGACCATTGTATGAGGGCCGGCGTAAGCTTTCGTACCTATGGTGAGTTTGCAGATAACTACAAACCCAATATTCCGGTTTTAAAAGGCCATTATTGTACTTTTTATACCGGCTGGGATATGGCAACACGTGATACCACCCGTTTTTACCAATGGAAAAAAGATTTTGATTCCCTGTTAGCGATTAACCAGTTGCCCCGGTTTAACTCCGTTCGTTTTGGAAACGACCATACGGAAGGACTACGCAGGGGAAGGCCTACCCCTTATGCACATGTGGCCGATAACGACCTGGCTGTAGGTTTGTTCATAGAATACCTGAGCAAAAGCCCCATCTGGAATGAATGTGCGGTATTCATCATTGAAGATGATGCCCAGAATGGCGCCGATCATGTTGACGCGCATCGCAGCACAGCCTATGTGGCCGGCGGATTGGTAAAACGCCATTTTGTTGATCATACCATGTACTCTACGTCTTCTATGTTAAGAACGATGGAGCTTATACTGGGCATACCACCCATGAGCCAGTACGATGCAGCCGCCACACCCATGTGGCGTTGCTTTTCTGGTACGACCGACCGTACGCCATTCAAAGCGCTGCCCGCCAATATTGATCTGAACGAAAAAAATGTCGCCGTTAATAAATGGCAACAGCAGTCTGAAGCCTTTAATTTAATGAAGGAAGATGCGGTGCCCGATCTTGAATTTAATATCGTGCTGTGGCATGGCCTCAAAGGCGACGATGTCCCCTTCCCCGGTCCCAAACGGGCTGCTTTTGTAAGGTTGCGGAAAGAGGGAGAAGACGAGGACGATGATTAAAGAAAAAATACCTTATTTGGGGAAAAGTTAACTGCGTTTTTTTGCACCCGCTCATGACATTATTGCATTACTTTTACTTACCCAATAACACTATGCAATCAATAATCGACGGAATCAATAAATTATACACTGAGTGGAGCGGCTCAGCCTGTGAACGTATAGAAATTTTACCGCAATCCGGCTCAGACAGGCGCTATTTTCGTATCCATACGCCCACAGGAACCTACATTGCCACCCATGGCCACAACGTTCCGGAAAACGAAGCATTCCTTTATTTCTCGCAACACTTTTATAACCGCCAGCTTCCGGTGCCGGAAATTTATGCTTTGGGAGAAGATAAAACCATTTACCTGCAACAGGATCTGGGCGATGTTTCTTTATTGAACCGTCTCGAAGCGGAAGGATTTTCCGACAATGTATATAACCTTTTTAAAAAGAGCCTGCAACAACTGGCCTTACTGCAGATAAAAGGCCATCAGGAGCTGGATTATACCCGCTGCCTTACTAACCAGGAATTTGGCAAACAGGCTATTATGGCCGATCTGCTGTATTTCAAATACTATTTCCTGGATGCCTTGCGTAAGCCTTACGATAAACAAAAACTCATCGACGATTTTGAAGCGTTGAGCAATTATCTCACGCATACAGAATACAAATATTTCATGTTCCGCGACTTTCAAAGCCGCAACATCCTGGTATCGCCCGACGACTCGGTACACTTTATCGACTACCAGGGCGGCATGCAGGGCGCCCCGCAATACGATGTGGCCAGTATGATCTGGCAGGCCCGCGCCAACCTGCCCGACGATTGGAAGGAAAGCCTGTTGAACGATTACATTGACTCTTTTGAACATATTATGAATGAACAGGTTAACCGCGATCTGTTCAAAAGCCAATACAATGGGTATGTACTAATCAGGCTACTGCAGGTGCTGGGCGCTTATGGTTTCCGGGGATTGTTTGAACGCAAAGCCCAATTCCTGACCAGTATTCCGCAAGCGTTGAAGAACCTGCGGTCGTTCATCAATGACCAAAGCATGGGCATTGCCGTACCGGAATTCAGTAAAGTTTTACAGGTTTGTGTAAGTGATGAGATCATAGACCGGTTTACCCCCCTTACTGCCGACGAGGAAACACCCCTGGTAGTGCGGGTTCAAAGCTTTTCGTTTAAAAAAGGCCTCCCCGCCGACCCCTCAGGTAATGGCGGTGGCTATGTTTTCGACTGCCGGGGAATTTTAAACCCGGGCCGGTTAGAGCAATTCAAAACCCAAACCGGTCGCGATAAAGGCGTTAAAGACTTTTTGGAACAACAAACCCGCATGTCGGAGTTTTTGAACAGCGTATTTGATATTGTAGATATGTCGGTTGAAGATTATATCCGCCGTGGCTTTGAGAGCCTTACCGTAAGCTTTGGCTGTACCGGCGGCCAGCACCGCAGTGTATATGCTGCCGACTCCATGGCCCGTCACCTGCGTAACAAATTCAGGGTTAAAGTTGAATTAATGCATGTTGAACAGGAATCGAAGAATTGGGTGAATGGCTAGGAGATGTATCTTTGCGGCCTCATGTATTACATCGTTTACGGTTTATTATACCTGGTTTCTTTATTACCCCTGCGTGTATTGTATATCCTGTCAGATGGATTTTATCTATTGGTATACCGCTTGTTAGGTTATCGGCGGCACGTAGTGCTCGATAACTTGCGGCTGGTATTTCCCGAAAAGACCGAGGCAGAGCGGAAGAAAATAGCCAGTAAATTCTACCATAATTTTATTGACTCCATTATTGAAAGCCTGAAAATGGTTTCGGCCAGCGATGCCTATATTCAAAAACGGGTTAGCGGTAACTGGGAAGTATTGAATGATTTGTATAAAACCGGCCGTAGTTGCCATATTCACCTGGGTCATACCTTTAATTGGGAATGGGCTAACCTGGCAGGCGCCAAAACAATGCCCTATACTTTTCTGGGTGTGTATATGCCCATAACCAACAAGATCTTCGACCGCATGTTCAGGAAGCTCCGTGCCAAATCGGGTTCGGTATTAATACCTGCTACAGACATGCGCAAGGCCATGCTGCCCTGGCGTAACCGGCAATATTGCATTGGACTGGTGGCCGACCAGGCACCATCCGCTCCGGAAAGATCTTTCTGGCTGAACTTTTTTGGAAAACCTACCGCATTTGTAACCGGTCCCGAAACCGGGGCCCGGGCCTCCAACATACCCGTCGTATTTGCCAACATTGAAAAACCACGGCGTGGTTATTACAAGGTCGTGTTTACCCTGGCTGAAGATCAGCCAGCTTCTGTTGAACGGGGCGAACTCACCCTGCGTTATGCCCGTTACCTCGAGAACGTTATCAGGCAGCAACCCGATATGTGGCTGTGGAGCCATCGCCGCTGGAAACGGGAATGGAAAGAAGAATACCGCAATCTTTGGATAGAATGATATAGATCCATTATTTAAGCATATAATATCGTTATGGCTCTTTTGCCGTAGCGATAACCCAATTTGCTATTTAGCTGTAAATGCCGGATTTAAGAAGAATTCACAGCTTAATAACGGTATACCATAATAACACCTGCGTTACAACCTCTATAACTACTTCCGGTTCCCCTCATTAAATTGTTTTACTACATGCGCCTTTTGTAGTGTGCCTGGTGTATAACAGCTTGACTAAAACTGCACATCTTTTTTGGCAACATGCAGGTTAAGTTTTTCTTACCTTTTATGAATGGGCTTTTTTATTCGCACATAAAACCGGGCACATTCTCTCAAAGAATTGACCAAACTCTTAATCCTGATCAATTTCTTACCTGGGGTCTTGCGAATAACTATAACGGATAAGGGAAAAGGTATTTATTTACGTTGCAGGTTATAAATGAAAATCCTAATTTTGGATCAGGGCATCGGAAATGCAGAGCCGGGCCCAATTAGTCGGTGCACAAATCAACCTACCAGTATCCCCCGAATAGGAACTATCGTGATTCTTTCCCTACCCTTTTCCTCACCATAAACCCTTAACCATTATGCTAAAGACTAATGCCAGCGTGGCCATTGTGGATGATCACATTCTGCTACGCAACGGACTTGCCAATCTTATCAGGGGGCTCGAAACGTACGCCGTTCTTTTTGAGGCCAACAACGGAAAAGATTTTATCAAACAGTTACAACCCAGGTACTTACCGGATATTGTATTGCTCGATATCAATATGCCGGAAATGGATGGTTATGAAACAGCCCTTTGGCTTAAACGTAATTATCCCGGTATCAAGATCCTGGCTTTATCTATGTACGACAATGAGAATTCAATCATCCGCATGATGAAAAACGGCGCCAAAGGTTATATCCTGAAAGACATTGATCCCACGGAATTTCGCAGTGCCCTTGATTCGCTCATGCGCAAAGGATTCTATTACTCCGAACTGATCACCGGTAAATTGATACATGCCGTTAGCCAGTTTGATGAACAAGGTGAACCAGTTAAAAGCCCAGCTTCGCTGAATGCACGTGAAATAGAGTTTTTAAAATTGGTTTGCACAGAAATGACCTACAAGGAAATAGCAGAAAAAATGTTCCTGAGTGCACGCACCATCGACGGTTATCGCGATGCATTATTTGAAAAGCTGAATGTAAAAAGCAGGGTGGGCCTGGTATTGTATGCTATTAAAAATAACATTGTGAACGTGTATGAAAATCAGGTTGCAGGCATAAAACAGTAGGCGTGTAGCAAAAAAATTAAAAACCTATAAGGGTTTAGCGAATGCTCAAGCCTTATAGGTTTTATTATTTATTGTATGTTGAACACACTTCGACTGCGCTCAGTGTGATATGCACACTCCCCACTTACCCTAGTTCAACACACTATTATCTTTTACGATCTCAATTCCTTCCTGTAACCGGATGGCATTAAAACCACCCAATACATTTCGTAAGTTATGAATGCCCTGCCGCTTCATCAGCGAAGCTGCAATAACACTGCGGTAACCGCTGCCGCAATAAAGGTATAAGTTCTGCAACTCATCAATATTGGCCATTGATCCAGGATCGGTCAAATCGTTTAAAGGTATGTTGGTGGCGCCGCGCACATGACCATCGGCAAACTCAGCTTCGCGGCGAACATCTATCGCTATCAGGTGATCGTCGTATGGCAGATCCATGGCCAGCTCATCTACTTCAACGTCTATGATCAGGTCAATCTCTTCTCCGGCTTTGCGCCAGGCTTCTATGCCACCGGCCAGATAACCATGTATTTGTGAGAACCCAACCCGGGCTAACCGCACTACGCTTTCTCTCTCCTGCCCTTCTTCGGTTACCAGTATAATGGGTTTATCAAACGGTAATAAACTACCGGCCCATTCGGCAAAGCGTCCTTCAAGACCAATGCTTACAGAACCTGGTACAAACTGTTTTGTGAAATCGCCTGCCTTACGGGTATCGAGGATAATGGTTTCTTCTTCTTCCATCCACTTTTGGAAATCAGCTACGCTTAAAGGCGTCAGAGCTACTTCCATGATCTTTTCCAGGCTGTCATATCCTTCTTTATTGATCCTGGCATTAATAGGGAAGTATGACGGAGCAGCCGGCAGATCAGCTATAACGGCTTTTATGAACTCCTCCCTGGTTTGGGGTTGCAGGGCATAGTTAGACTGCTTTTCTTCCCCTATTGTGCTTGAGGTAGCAGGACCGAGGTTTTTGCCGCAGTTGCTGCCAGGCCCATGAGCCGGGTACACAATAACATCATCGGGCAAAGAGGCTATTTTCTTGTTTAATGAATCGAACAGCAGAGAAGCCAGTTCTTCTTTTTCCATATTGCCACTGCTCAGGTCGGGCCTGCCCACTTCCCCTACAAACAACGTATCGCCGGTAAAAACAGCATGTGGTTTACCGGTTTCATCGCGCAGCAAATAACAGGTGCTTTCTACCGTATGACCGGGTGTATGTAATACTTCAATGGAAGTTTCACCTAATTGAAATGTTTCGCCGTCTTTAGCCAGGTGAATGGGAAACTGGGTTTCGGTATGAGGGCCGTATACAATAGGCGCCCCGGTGGCTTTTTGCAGATCGAGGTGACCACTTACAAAATCGGCGTGAAAATGGGTTTCGAAGATGTATTTGATAGTCGCATTCCGTTCCCGGGCGAGCTGTAAGTAACTGTCGATATCCCTGAGTGGGTCCACAATGGCTGCAACACCATCACTTTCAAGATAGTAGGCTGCTTCACTTAAGCAGCCGGTATACAATTGCTTAATAAACATGTAGGCTTTATTTTAGGCAAAAGTACACCATAACAAGTTAACCCGTAGTCGTTTGAGGACTACAGGTTAACTGTTTTAACAAATTTGTCGTCTCCGTCTTATCAGATGTTGAGGTCGTCCACGCATTTCATGATGTGAGCTACCCGTGAACTGTTGACAGAATAGTAAATAAATTTACCATCCCGGTCAGTTTTCACGATGCCTGCTCTTCGTAAAATAGCGAGGTGTTGGGATGCAACGGACTGTTCCAACCGCAGACGTACATAGATCTCCGTCACGGTAAGACGCTTGTTCTCATCGATCAGTTTGACGATCTGTTGACGCAGCTTGTGGTTCAAGGCACGAAGTATCATCGCAGCCTTTTTCAGGTTCAGGAAGTCAACTTTTACCGATTCACCATCCCCACCATCTGCATTTAAGACCATGGAGTAATTGGTTGTTACGTTCATGTGCACATCAGAGCTTTTAAGATATTTAATAGGATAACGCTAAAAATCAAATTTACAAGAAAATTGATATGCTAGGGATGAAAGGAGGATAAAAGTTTCATTTGGTCATTTTTTGATATAAGTGTAAAATTCTTTTAGATAAACGGGCTCAGCATACGCTAAGTTGGCAAAATTCTTATCTAAATACAAGCTGGAAGCCAGTTTAGCAAGTGATTTAGCAATATCTATTTTTTCATCTATAAATAGAACGTTAGGATACCTGCTTACATTTTTCCACTTAAAACTGCCATTTCCAAAGCATACCAGGGAACTATCATGTAACTCAGGCTGAAACGATAATTCATCAAGGATCATAGCTTTAGGGGATATGATTTCTTCTAACGCCTCATTATATACTGCCGTAAACACTTCCATACGGCGGGCATCTATCATTGGGCAAAAGCATAGTGGCGGATGCATATTATCGGCCAAAAAACGCCATTGATTAATGGCTCCGAATGCCATTACCTGTAACGTATTAATTGTTATGAGTGGTATCTGTAAGGCAAAGCATAAGCCTTTGGCAGTTGCCATACCAACCCGTAACCCGGTATAAGAGCCAGGCCCCTGGGTAACTGCTACAGCTTGTATTTGCTGCATGGTATACCCTTCTTTTTGTAATAACGAGTTGATAGCCACCTGTATCCAGGCAGCATGATCTTTCTGGCTATCATTTAAAAGTGTACGAATTACATTTCCATCCTGTGATATACATACACTGGCCTGTTCGGTAGCTGTATCGATGTTTAAGATCATGATCCTTATTTCTTGTTCTTAGTTTTCTTGATTGTTCATCCCAGGTATCTGGAGTCGTGAAACGGCAGTCAAACATTTTCTCTAACCTCCTAACACCAATTCAAACTCCTACTTCTTATACCCACTTCCACTATTCACTTTATTACCTTATCAACCTTTCAACTTATCAACCTGTTAAACTTTTTAACTTCCCTGCTCATAACCTTTCCCTTCTGCTTCCTGCGCAAGCAACGGCGCCGGGGTATAACGTTTATCAACACTACTTAATTCAGTGAGTAGTTCATAAATACGGGCAAGTCCTATTTTTGCACCCCATTCAAACGGCCCATACGGATAACTGGTGCCCAGCTTCATGGCAATATCAATTTCTTGCCGGGTACTTACCTGTGCGCCCAGGGTATAGTAAGCTTCATTAATAATGGCAGCCAGCACGCGGGCAGTGATCATGCCGGCTATATCAGGCGCCAATACATATTTCCATTGTAAACTGTCAAAAACAGGTTGTATGGATGCTTCAGATACACCAGCCGGTAAAACGATTTCGGTTATGGGTCGCTGCAGTAAACCCGGCCATGCATTTATACGAATGAAATCGGCACCGATCTTTTTTGTTGACCAGCTTACTGCATTTATGAATACAGGCCTGGGTAGCAATTGCTTTAAACGCTGGGTCCTTTCTACATCCATTTCAAACAACAGGTCCATATACACATCAGCTTCGGCAATGAGCAAAGCACGAAGAGAATCAACCCAAACTACCGTAATATCTGCCGGCAGTTTCCCGGCAAGCAATTCCTGTTTTAATACATCATCGGCTAATATGGCCACTGTCATGGGCGTAATTAATTTTACCCGCAAAGAAAACCTATTATCGTGAATGGTGAATGATCAATGGGGAATTAGTTGCCGCGGGCCCTTACAGGTTGCAGATCACCAGAGTCGTTCGCCAGTTACCAGTAACCGGGTTTGTTCATTGAATTCACCATTGAGGATTTACAATTACCCAGTCACCCTGCCAGCGCAGGCACGTGATTACCGTCATCCATTGCATTTGTTTTCCATTAACACAACTTGTTCCAATATGTCGGGATTATCACATTATGCTATCTTTGGCTTATGCAAAAAAACATCATCAATACAACCCAGGCACCAGCGCCTATTGGTCCTTATAGCCAGGCTGTACAAGCCGGTAATTTGTTATTTATTTCCGGCCAGGTTCCCTTAAACCCGGCTACAGGCACCATAGAAGCGACTGATATCGCCGGCGAAACGGAGCAGGTTATGAAGAACCTGAATGCCGTATTAACAGAAGCAGGATACGATTTCAGTCATGTTGTAAAGACGACCATTTTCCTTAGCGATATGTCGTTGTTCAGCGCCGTGAATGATGTATATGGCAAGTATTTCTCCGGTAATTTTCCAGCCCGGGAAACAGTGGCAGTTAAAGGATTGCCCCGGAATGTGAATGTTGAAATAAGCATGATCGCTGCTAAATAGCCTAATGCAAAACGCTTATTACCTGACAGAACCGGTAACCGGAAGCTTGTAACAAAAAGTCCGGAAGGTGCCGTATTCAATTGCAGCATCTCCCGGACTCGTATTTAACAACCTTTCAACTTTTCAACTCGTCAACTTGTCAACTTGTTAACCTTTCAACTTGTCAACCGTTAACTCGTCAACTTTTCAACTGGCTTAAGCACGCCTAATTCCTTACCAATTTTTGCGAAAGCGGCAATAGCTTTGTCAAGATGGTGTTGTTCATGCGCCGCACTCAGTTGTACCCTGATGCGGGCCTGCCCTTTAGCTACCACAGGATAAAAGAAGCCAATTACATAAATACCCTCCTCCAACAAGCGGGCCGCAAAGTTTTGGGCTACAACGGCATCATAGAGCATTATAGGTACTATAGGATGATCACCGGGTCTGATATCAAAACCGGCTTCCGTCATTTTGCTTCGGAAATATTTGGTATTGTATTCGAGCTTATCGCGCAATTCGGTTGTTTCACTCAACAGGTCAAGCACGGCAATAGAAGCGCCAACAATACCCGGAGCGAGTGTATTGGAGAACAAATAAGGCCGGGAACGCTGGCGTAACATCTCAATAACCTCTTTTCGTCCGCTGGTAAAACCGCCCGAAGCGCCACCTAACGCTTTACCCAACGTACCGGTAATAATATCAATTTTACCCATTACCCCCCGGTATTCATGCGTACCCCTGCCTGTTTTACCTAAAAAGCCGCTGGAATGGCTTTCATCGATCATAATGGCGGCATCGTACTTTGCAGCCAGTTCAACAATGGTATCAAGCTGGGCAATAGTGCCATCCATGCTAAAAGAACCATCCGTAACAATAATGCGGTTTCGGAGCGATTGCGACTCTTTCAGTTTCTCCTCCAGGTCGGCCATATTATTGTGCTTATACCGGTATCGCTGGGCCTTACATAAACGAACGCCATCGATAATGGAAGCATGGTTCAGTTCATCGGAAATAATCGCATCCTGCTCATTATACAAAGGCTCAAATACACCGCCATTGGCATCAAAGGCAGCCACATATAAAATCGTGTCTTCTGTACCCAGAAAGGCCGATATTTTTTCTTCCAGATCTTTATGAATATCCTGCGTACCGCATATGAATCGCACACTGCTCATGCCATATCCCCGGTAGTCAACATATTTTTTGGCGGCTTCAATTACTTTGGGGTGACTCGATAACCCGAGGTAGTTATTGGCGCAAAAATTTAGCACCGTTTTGCCATTCACCCTAATTTCAGCGCCTTGTGGCGATTCAATAATACGCTCTGTTTTGTATAGACCGGCAGCCTTGATCTCTTCCAGCTCTCCGGCCAGGCGTTTTACTAATTTTTCATTCATGGAGCATGTAGTTTTTTGTAATGTCACAAATGTAACAATTTGGAAATGGCCGCCAAATCGTTGTTCAAACAGTAAGGGCA
>DASUVL010000631.1:0-19578 GCA_036379015.1 Niastella sp. | reverse complement strand
CGCGGCCTGCCTGTTACTGGTAACAGGTGCGTTTTATTTTTATCACCGGTCAAAACCGTCTGAATCGCATACTACCGCAAAGATCGCTACCGGTAAACAACCGGAAGCGATCACCCTGCGCCTGGCTAACGGACAGGTCATTAACCTCTCCGATGCCGGTAATAAAACCATTCAGGCTGGTAGTACCGCCATACACAACTCCGGCAGCGGATTAAGCTATACAGCACCAGCCGGTATACAGGAATGGAATACGTTAAACATTCCTTCTGTCCAAAATTTTACCCTAACCCTGGCCGATGGTACGACTGTGATCCTGAATTCCCAAACACAGATCAGGTTTCCATTTAGTTTTCCCGGCAAAACACGGGAAGTATATATTGATGGCGAAGCTTTTTTTGATGTAGCCAAAGACAAAGGCAAACCTTTTATTGTACACACACCTAAAACTGATATCCGGGTATTGGGCACCCGGTTCAATGTTAACACCTACGATCCGTCAAAGATCAGTACCGCCCTGGTTGAAGGCTCTGTGAATATTAATACTACCGGCCATGATATGGTTACCTTAACACCGGGACACGAAGCAATATTCAATAATGATAAAACCGAATTCGCTGTAGCTGGCTTTGATTCCGGCGAAACATTATCCTGGATCCAGGGCACGTATTATTTCCACAATGTATCGCTGCAACAATTATCCAAAGTATTAGAACGTTGGTTTGCCATTCAGGTGCAATTCAGAAATAACACGCTCTATAGTAAAACATTCAGTGGTGTATTATTTAAAAAAGAATCCTTACAATCATTCCTCGATAACCTCCGCTCTTCCGATGCCATTCATGCAGAGTTAAAAGATAATATTTTAATTTTCTGGTAGCCTCTTCACCCGTTTGAAAAGTAAAATCTGTCTCTTAAAGAAGAGCATCTATTACACATATATACCAAACAACTGCTTATGCTTTTTTTACTACAACAGGTAAAAGAGAATACCCGCTATTGGCTGTTCCTTACGCTTTTGGTTATCAGTTCTTCTACAAAAGCGCAAACAAGCGAGGAAAAGTGGATAGTTACACAAAAAGGAGAGATCGGTCTTGCAGAGATCTTCCGATCTATTAAACAACAAACCGGACTTACCGTATTTTACAGTAACGGCCTTTTAAACGACCAGGAAAAAGTATCCCTGAACGGAGAAAAGGTAAAGCTCGATGACCTGTTGACCACCCTGCTAAAAGAAAAAAACATTTCCTGGACTTACCGCAAACAGGTGATCGTGTTACAAAAAAAGAGTGCCTCCCATTCGGCCAATGACATGTCAGATGCTGACTTGCCGGCTACTACACTTATAGAGGTTTCGGGTAAAGTAGAAAATGAAACAGGCGCCGCCGTACCAGGCGCTTCTGTTCTGGAAAAGGGAACGAGGAAAGGGGTCAGTGCCGGGGATGATGGCCATTTTGCGTTGAAAGTGAAACCCGGCACTGTTTTGATCGTATCGGCCACCGGGTTTCAAAAAAAGGAAGTAACAGTTACAGGAAATAGTGTTTCTGTTGCATTGATGCCCGAAGTACAGGCACTGGCCGATGTGGTGGTAACAACCGGAGTTGGCGGTGCAGCCAGCAAAAAAAAGGTGGCCATCTCAGTACAAACGGTGGGCGCCGATAAATTGCCGGCTGTTCCCAATGCATCCATTGACCAGGCATTGGTTGGTAAAATAGCCGGCGCCAGTATCAATAGCACATCCGGCAATCCCGGTGCCCCCGTAAGCATCCAGTTGCGTGGTCCCAATACCGTTCAAAACGGTTCGCAACCCATGGTGCTGATCGATGGGGTGGAAATGGGCGCATCTGCATTAAACACCATGGACCTAAGTACCGTGGACCATATTGAGGTAGTGCAGGGCGCTGCAGCTGCTACCATTTACGGGGCGCAGGGCGCCAATGGCGTAATAAACGTTTTTACCAAAAAAGGAAAATCGGGCGCTACGCATATTGAGTTCTCCTCACGAATGAGTTGGGATAGTTACCTCAATACAGGCAACCTGCACCAACCTACTACGCATTCTTTTCAAACAGATGCCAATGGCGATATTGTTATGCTTAACAGCGCCAGTCAACCGGTTCCGCTGGCAAAAGATCAATATGGGCTGTGGGGTAATCCCATCTATCTGTCAGGCACCAACGACCAGTTTAACAAACCGTATAAAAATAACACACAGTATTACGATCATTTTAAACAACTGTTCCGTACCGCGCAAACAACCAACAACAGCCTTACGGTGTCGGGGGGTAAAGAAAAAAGCGATTATGCCATTACTATTTCCCGTTCATCGCAGGAAAGTGTGGTAGACGGTAAATATACCCGCACTAATTTCACCTCCAACATGGGTTTTGAATTGTTCAAAAACTTTAAGATCCGCAATATTACCCAAGTGGCATACACGAATAACACCACCGGTAATACGCAGATCAGCGCAGCGTTGTATACCTATCCTTTTGCCGACCTCGATATGCTTGATGTAGATGGCAACCCTACCTATAAATATGGTGGCGCAGGTGTTAATTCAACCAATCCATTTTATTTTCAGAAATACCAGCATTTTGAACTTCAGAAACTGGATCTTATTCCCAGCATCAACCTGAATTACAAATTACCCCGCTTTGTTGAATTCGATTATAAATACAGTATCAATGTTAGCCGCGGCGATTCTACCCGCACAGCAGATAACCAAACGCTGAACAAAACTGCGCTGCTGAATAAAAGTACGTGGTATGCCGGACAGGAAGGTATTACCGGTGGTATCTATAACCAGATCATTAGAACGGTAACGCAAAACTCTTTATTTACCACTAACATTAAACTGGACCTGGAGAAAGACTTTCATACCAAGCTGCCCATTGTAAGTACTACCACGGCGGCCTATGACTGGCGCAAACGCACGTTCAACCTAACAGCTAATCAATATACAGGCTTGCCTTTGTATCCAGCCAATGCCAACCAGGCATCAACCAAATCGGTAGTGGGTGTGTACGAGGATATTTTCACCACATTCGGTTATTTTATCAATGAACGGTTGGAATGGGGAGAGATTGCCGGTATATCAGGCGGTTTTCGTTCTGACTATTCTTCTACTTTCGGCGACTCTAAAAAACCCCAAACCTTTCCCCGCGGGGATGCCTACTTCCGTCCATCTTCGCTTAATTTCTGGAAGTGGTCCGGTTGGTGGCCCGAGTCAAAGATCCGCTTCGCTTATGGCGAAGCCGGCATTCAGCCAGGGGTATTCGACCGCATGCTGGCATTGAATGCGGTTAACTTCGATAACGGCTCCGGCATTTATAATCCTACCCGCATTGCCAACCCGGCCTTAACCGTTGAACGCTCCAGTGAAACGGAAATAGGTATGGACCTTACTTTCCGCCCTGCAAAAGGCAACTGGTTTTCCCTCATCAACTTTTCCGCTACGTGGTGGCAACGAAAAAGCAAGGATGTGATCTGGATCTTGCCAGTACCCATATCATCAGGCGCTACTGAAATAAAGAACAACGCGCTGGCCATGTCTTCCAAAGGCACCGAGTTCAGCCTGGATATAAACATGTATAAAAGCAAACCATTCAGCTGGAATTTCCTGACTACATTCGGACAGTATACTACACATATAGACGATATTTACGGCATTGCCACACAGCTTCCATTAAAATGGCCCAATGCTGCCAATTTCAGTCTCATCGAAGGGCAACCCATTGGTGCATTATATGGATACAAAATTCTACGCAATGTTGATCAAACAGATCCATCAGGTAATCCCTATATCGCTAAAAACCTGCAAGGCAATTACGAAATAGTGAACGGCTTTGTTACCGATAAATCTACCAAACGGGTCATGTTCACCAGCGATAAACAATATATCGGCTCTACCGCTCCCAAATTCAATATGTCATTTACCAATACGTTTACCTGGAAAGATTACCTCGCTTGCAGTTTCCAGTTAGACTGGGTAAGCGGACAACATAATTACAACCAGACCAAGGAATGGATGTATTCCGACGGGTTACACAGCGACTTTGCCAATCCCGTTACCATTAACGGGCAAACCGGTGCCTGGGCTGCTTTTTACCGCTCTATTTACGACGGCGGTGAAACCAACGGCACCAAAGATTATTTCCTCGAAAATGCCTCCTACCTGCGTTTAAGGAATGTATCGCTATCGTTTAACCTGGCCAAAGTGATCAAAATACCTTTCACCAATAAAATGCAGTTAATGGTCAGCGGCAGAAACCTGTGGACAAAAACCAGCTATACCGGTATGGATCCCGAGGCCAACCTGAATACAACAGGCGGCGGCCCGGTCAGCGGCTCTCAAACTACCGTATTAAAGGGGTTGGATTACTTTGCTTTTCCCAATACCAAATCGGTACAGGTAGGTTTGAATATCGGCATCAACTAAACCATTCACTGCTTAAATTTTGTATCATGAAACGCATCCATCATATTTCCGTTACCCTGGCATTACTACTACTGTTGCTTATTGCGGCCTGCAAAAAGTCATCACTGGAAGTGACCAACCTGAACCAACCGCCATTGAGCGTATTGAATAACGAAGCCGGCGTGATCGCTTATGCCAAAGGTTTTTATAAACTGGCTTTTGGCGATCAAACATTTTCACCCCTTGATGATGCCATAGGGATGGGCATGTTCAAAATTGTACTGGGCTATCATGAAGGTATGGGCGACATGGTATGGTGCCCCTATGGCAACAGCAGTCTCATGTATGTAAACGGTCCGCTCTCTGTTCAATTAGACAATGGAACGGTGGTTACATCACCCATTGGCAAAGGTCAAATTCCCGAATTACGACTTCGCAACAGCGCTTCGTACAATGGGAAAAATGCGCTGATCAACGAGTGGACGTATATGTATTTCCTGAATAATGCCACCAATGTATTGTTATCGAACATTGACCAGGTTAGTTTCACCGGTGATGCCGCAACCAAAAAGAACGCACTGAAAGCCTGGGCGTACTGGTGGAAAAGCTATGCATACAGCCGGATCGGTTCCATGTATATCGCCGGGGTGATCACCGATTCTGCCAACGGCAGCAATGGCAACTATGTGACCAACCAAATGCTCATTACCGAAGCCGTTAATAAAATGGAAGCGGCCAAAACCATTTTGAGCAGTATAACAGCCACAGCCCCATACAATGAAGTAATGGCAACGGTTATTCCGGGAGCCATGCAATTCGCCGGTAAATCATACCCTTCTCCCCAGGAATGGATCAATAATATCAACACCTTTGAAGCCCGCACCCTTTTAGTGAATAAGAAAGTAGCCGATATGCAAGCTGCGGATTGGAACCAGGTACTTACATTGGCCAACACCGGTATTAAAGCTACCGACTACCAGTTCTGTATTCGTACGGTAAGCGATAATGCCACATCGGTATTTGCCAATAACAATGGCTGGCTGGGCGCTTTTGCCGCAGGAACGCAACCTACCGAATACATCAGCGAACGGTTCATCCAGGATTTTAAAACGGGCGACAAACGCCTGAGCAACAACTTCGGTAAACTGTCGAGCGCTGTTATCAATGTGCGCGGCCGCGGCATCAACTTTGGCACCCGCTGGTACCTGCTCGACAAAGGACTTGCCAACGGCGCTTATACGTATTTTAACTCGGCCATCGGCGCCACCCCTACGTATATGGCCGGTAGCTATGAAGAAAATGAATTGATGAAAGCAGAATGCCTGATGCATACTGCAACTCCGGATGCCGGGCTCACCATCCTTGATGCCGTTCGTAATTACCAGGGGGCCGGCCTTGTTACCACCAATGGCGGCGGTCTAACGTTGACCGATGCGCTGGAAGAACTACGTAAAGAAAGACGTTGTGCTTTGTTTTTAAGAGGTCTGGGTTTTTATGATGCCCGCCGCAATGGCATCAACCTGGATGTATCAAAAGGCGGCGGCAGAAGATCTTGTGTTGTACTGGATGGCACCGGCGCCCTTAATACCAATTGTACCATCAATTACGCTTACAATTCGTATTGGGATGTACCGCAAAATGAGTTGGATGTAAACCCCTCTACCAATAATAGCACGCCCCTGATCTCTCAATATTAAACCTCCTTAATAATAAAACGATGAATAAACGCCCATGGATCTTGGTGCCTGGCCTGTTGGTTTGTTTTTCCGCAGCCGGCTATGCACAGAAAAAACAACCAATAACAGAAGGATTGAAAAAAACTGCCCTGGCCGACCTTCAGGAACAATATGCTTTTTATAAAAGCACCGCCTTGCAAATTTGGAACTATGCCGAAGTTGGTTATAAGGAATATAAAAGTTCCGGTTTATTAAAGCAAACGTTGCGCGATAACGGCTTTACAGTAGACAGTGGTGTAGCAGAAATGCCAACGGCTTTTGTAGCCACCTATGGCAGCGGCAAACCGGTTATAGGCATCCTGGCAGAATTTGATGCGTTACCGGGCATGTCGCAGGAAGCGCTACCTGAAAGAAAGCAGGTAACAGGAGCAGCAGCCGGTCATGGTTGCGGACATCATTTATTTGGTACAGCTTCTGTTGCCACCGGCATAGCCATAAAAAAATTAATAGCAACCGGTAAGCTAACAGGCACCATCAAAGTATATGGTACACCGGCTGAAGAAGGCGGCGCCGGCAAAGTATACATGGTAAAAGCCGGCTTATTTAACGGTGTTGATGTGGTTTTGCATTGGCATCCCGGTGATAAGAACATCGTACTGGCCGAACGGTCACTGGCCGTGATCAATGCCAAATTCCGTTTCCATGGCATATCGGCACACGCAGCCGGGGCGCCGGAAAAAGGACGTTCGGCTGTAGACGGTGTAGAGGCTATGAATAATATGGTGAACATGATGCGGGAACATGTTCCATCGAACATGCGCATTCATTACGTGATCACTAACGGCGGGAAAGCCCCGAACGTAGTGCCTGATCTTGGTGAAGTGTATTACTATGTACGCAACGTTGACCGGCAGGTAGTGCAGGATGTATTTGAGCGGGTTGTACATGCAGCAAAGGGCGCTGCCCTGGGCACCGGTACTACTATGGATTATGAGATCATGGGCGGTGAATACGATCTGTTGCCCAATAAAACCCTATCGGTCGTAATGGACCAGAACCTGCACCAGGTAGGTGGCGTTAGCTATACGCCCGAAGAAGAGAAATTTGCCCGGAAGATCCAGGAATCCTTTACCTATAAAGTGCCGGATATTAATACGGCGGCTAAGGTAGATAGTATGCCCACATCACCCGGCGACCTGAAAGGTTCTACCGATGTAGGCGATGTAAGCTGGGCAGTACCTACCGTAGGACTGGGCGCCGCCACCTGGGTGCCCGGCACACCCGCCCATAGCTGGCAGGCCGTTGCCAGCGGCGGTACCGACATAGGTGCCAAAGGAATGATGGTTGCTGCAAAAACAATGACGCTTACGTGTATTGACCTTTTTACCCAGCCGGCATTGATTGAAAAAGCGACCGCAGAATTTAACCAGGCAAAAGGCCCCGGTTTTAAATACCAGTCGTTAATAGGTGATCGCAAACCGGCGTTGAATTACCGGGATTAAGGATCGTGAATGGTGAATGGTCAATCGTGAATCCCCGACACGCAGGGGAAATCGTAAAAGCTTATCTTTAAAAAACAACCTGCACATTATGAGAAAAGAATTCCTGGTATGCCTGATGACAACTGGCATACTGGCGCTACTACCCGATAGCATGTACGCACAAAAAAAAGCAACGGGCACTGCCGACGCTTTAAAAGCAACAGCGCTGAAAGATGTTCAGTCGCAGTACGATTTCTATAAAAAAACCGAACAACAGATCTGGAGTTATGCCGAAGTGGGATACAAAGAATACAAAAGTTCGCGCTTATTGCAACAGATATTACGCGACAATGGATTTAGTGTTGATAGCGGCGTTGCCGATATACCCACTGCATTTGTAGCTACTTACGGCAGCGGCAAACCGGTAATTGGTGTACTGGCAGAATATGACGCTTTACCCGGTTTATCACAAGATACCAGTCCGGAGAAACATCCCAGGCCGGAAGTGAATGCAGGGCATGGCTGCGGGCACCATCTTTTTGGTACCGCATCTGTAGCGGCAGGTGTTGAATTGAAAAAACTGATCGAATCGGGCAAGCTAAAAGGCACCATCAAAGTATATGGCTGCCCGGCTGAAGAAGGCGGTTCAGGTAAAGTGTATATGGTGCGTGCCGGGTTATTTAATGGAGTAGACGTCGTATTACACTGGCATCCCGGTGATCGCAACAGGGTAACCGCCGGGCGATCCATGGCCAATATCAGCGCCAAATTTCGCTTCCATGGAATTTCAGCCCATGCCGCCGCTTCGCCCGAAAAAGGACGCTCAGCATTAGATGGCGTAGAAGCCATGGACAATATGGTGAACATGATGCGGGAGCACATCCCTTCGAGTACCCGTATCCATTATATCATCACCAGTGGTGGCAAAGCCCCCAATGTAGTACCCGATTTTGCCGAAGTATATTATTATGTACGCAACCAGGATCGCGAGGTGGTACGTAGTGTATTTGAAAGAGTGGTAAATGCCGCCAAAGGTGCGGCCCTGGGTACCGGCACTACGGTTGATCATGAAATTACCGGTGGTGTGTACGATCTGTTGCCGAATAAGGCGCTGAGCGAAGTCATGTATAAAAACCTGATTCATGTGGGTGGCATAACCTACACACCAGGTGAAGAAGCATTTGCCAAAAAAATACAAGCCACTTTAGATTTTAAAGCACCCAACCTGCAGGAAGCAGCCAAAGTAGATAGCATGAAAGCCAACACCGGTGACGAGGGCGGTGGCTCTACTGATGTAGCCGATGTAAGCTGGACGGTGCCTACTATTGGTTTAAGTACTGCTACCTGGGTGCCCGGCACACCAGCACATAGCTGGCAGGCTGTAGCTGCCGGTGGCATGGAAATAGGCGCCAAAGGTATGATCAACGCTGCTAAAGCACTTGTTCTTACCGGTATTGACCTGTATACCCAACCAGCCCTCATTGAAAAAGCTACTATTGAATTTAACCAGGCCAAAGGCGCCGGGTTTCAATATAAAGCTATGCTAGGCGACCGTAAGCCTGCTTTAAATTACAGGGACTAACTTCATCTTGCTATCAGATTCACGAATGGGCAATAACTACAAGCGGTCTCCAAAAGGGGGCCGCTTTTTTGTTCAAAATATAGGTAAGTTTGCCGGCGTTGACGAAAAATAACACTGGCTCCTGATGACACCACCGAACATGGCTCTCCGTCCTTTACTCTTTGCAGGCACAGCTTCCGATGTTGGAAAAAGCATCATCACGGCAGGCTTTTGCAGAATATTTAAACAGGATGGCTACCACCCTGCCCCTTTCAAAGGACAGAACATGTCGCTGAACAGCTATGCCACACCGGAGGGTTTTGAGATCGGTCGCGCACAGGCTGTACAGGCGGAAGCGGCGGGCATTCCCTGTCATACCGATATGAACCCCGTATTGCTAAAGCCTACAAACGATAAAAGTTCACAGGTAATTTTAAATGGTAAACCCATAGGCACACAAACGGCGTGGGACTATTTCATGGGCAACAACCGCCAGGAATTGTTTACAGAGGTAGTGAACGCGTATGAAAGATTAGCCGCCCGCTATGCGCCTGTGGTGATGGAAGGCGCCGGCAGCATTTCTGAATTGAATCTTAAAGAACGCGATATCACCAACATGCGGCTGGCTATACATGCCAACGCCGCCACCTACCTCGTTGGCGATATTGACCGCGGTGGCATCTTTGCCAGCGTGTACGGCACCATTGCTTTGCTTACTCCGGAAGAGAGGGCATGCATCAAAGGAATTATCATCAATAAATTCAGGGGCGACAGCCGCTTGTTCGTCGATGGCAGAAAGATGATCGAAGATCTATGTGGCGTACCGGTACTTGGTGTGCTGCCTTATTTTAAAGACATCTTTATTGAAGAAGAGGACTCTGTTCCGCTGGCATTAAAACAACGCGCAGCTGTAAAAGATAAAATAAATGTAGCGGTTATCCTGCTGCATCGCATGTCGAACTTTACCGACTTCGACCGGTTGGAAAAAGACCCGAGAGTACATTTGTTTTACACAGCTGACCCGGCAGAAATTGCAAAAAGTAATATCATTATTCTTCCCGGAAGCAAAAACACGATAGAAGACCTGATCGCTATCAAAAACAATGGCGTTGCAGCAGCCATTACAGCAGCCCACAAAAATGGAAAAACAATCGTTGGCATTTGCGGCGGCTACCAGATGATGGGCGAAACCATTGAAGACCCGTATGAGATAGAAAGCAACGTGGGAAAAGTAGCAGGACTGGGTCTGCTTCCGGTGCAAACGGTTTTGGGAAAAGAAAAAACAACCCTGCAACGCAGCTTTACCTACCGGCAGTATGCAGACAACTGCACGGGTTATGAAATACACATGGGAGAAACGGCTGTTACCGGTGCGGGTTTTGAACCGGTACTCACTTTTGCTGATGGCCATACCGATGGCTGTTACTTAACCAACACCTGCTGGGGAACCTATGTGCATGGCATTCTCGATAACGATGCCGTGGTAAATGATCTGCTGTCGGCCAATACAAATGCTGTTGCAGGATCCTTCGATTACCGGCAATTCAGAGAAGACCAGTACGATAAACTGGCGATGCTTATTCGCGAGCATGTTGATATACAACAGGTGTACCAAAACATGAAATTTTAATTCCTATGCTGCAGGGACACGGAGATGATGCTTACCGTTATAAGCAGGAGATAATAGCCGATTTCAGTACCAACGTATGGTATGGCGGCGAGCCCGCGGGATTAAAGGAACATTTGTTTCAACAGTGGCATGTACTTAATAAATACCCCGAAGTGCTGGCAGAAAGCCTTGCCCAAAAAATAAGTCAACATCACCAACTCCACGCATCACAGGTACTGATCACGAACGGCACCACGGAAAGTATTTACCTGATTGCACAGGCATACCAAAACGAAACAACTACCATCACCATTCCTGCATTTGCAGAATATGAAGATGCCTGCCACATGCACCGCCACCAGCTGCAATTCGTACACCAGGATCACATCCATGAGAACATGCCCGTGAATAAGGGATTGTTCTTTATTTGCAATCCCAACAATCCAACCGGACATGTTTTCCCGCAGCTGGAAGCACTGGTAAAAGCCAATCCCCAAACATTATTTGTAATAGACGAAGCATTTATTGAATTCACGGTTTCCGTCATTTCGCTTATTACGCTCATCGATACCTGTGATAATCTCATCATCCTGCGTTCGCTGACCAAGGCGTATGCTATTCCCGGGTTACGACTGGGATATATAGTGGCCCATCCCCGCCTGATCAATAAACTATTGCTTTGTAAAACGCCCTGGTCGGTCAATGCATTTGCCATAGCGGCCGGCCATTATATCTTTGATAACATGTCCGGTCTGCAACTGCCATTAGCACATATCTTCAGCAACAAAGAACAATTTGTTCAACAATTACAACAACTATCGTTTACCATCAATAAAAGCCACACCCATTATTTTCTGGCAAAAATGCCTTTCGGCACAGCACAGCCATTAAAGGAATACCTGGTCACCCATCACCGGTTATTGATCCGCGATGCATCGAACTTCAGAGGGCTGAGCGAACAACACGTTCGAATGGTCACCCTGCCCAATAACAAGAACCAATTACTAACTGATGCTTTACAAGAATGGATAAAACAGTACTCCTGATATTACCGTTGTTGGCAGGCTATGGCTTAGATCTGCTGCTGGGTGATCCTGACCGGTTCCCCCACCCTATCCGCTTGTTTGGTAATGCTATTGGTACTGGAGAAAAGCTGTTGAACAAAGGGAACAACCGGTTTGCAAAAGGCGCGCTGTTAACGTTTGTTTTATGTGCAGCCGTATTTGCTTTCTTTCATTGGTCATCCGGTTTATTGCTCGCCTGGCAGCCCGTAGGGTATCTGATCTTTAGTACTGTATTTGTATATTATGGGCTCGCCAATACAAGTTTGATCGATGAAGGCAGAAAAGTTTTTAGCGTACTGGAGGAACAAGGCCTTGAAGCAGGCCGCAGGCAACTAAGCCGCATTGTAGGTCGCGATACGGCTGCGCTTACCCCGCAACAGATCCGGATAGCTGTACTGGAAACCATGTCGGAGAATTTAAGCGATGGCATCATAGCCCCGCTGTTCTATTACGCCATCGGCGGCGTGCCCGGTATGATGACCTATAAAATGATCAATACCCTTGACTCTATGATAGGATACCGCAATGAACGGTATGAGCAGTTTGGAAAATGTGCTGCCCGCCTGGATGATATCGTGAATTTTATTCCGGCCCGTATCACGGCTTTGCTGATGGTGTTGGTAAGCGGCAGCTGGCGTGGCTTTCATTTCATACGCCAATACGGCAATAAACATAAAAGCCCTAATTCAGGATATCCGGAAGCGGCACTGGCCGGTATCATAGACACCCGCTTTGGCGGGCCCAACATATATCACGGTAAGCTAGTGGAAAAACCTTTTATTGGAAAGAACGACAGAACAGTCATGCATCACGAAATAAACAGGGTCAGTGGCATCAATCACAAAGTGTGTTTCGTTGCCGTGTTGATCATTTCCGGGACTATTTACTTACTATTTACATAAAGACAAATTGTTGAGCACGGAAAAATATCTCATCACCGGTGGACCGGGCGCCGGAAAAACCAGCCTGTTACAGGCTTTGAAAGAGGCTGGTTATCATTGCTCGGAAGAAGCTTCGCGCCAGGTAATTGCAGAAGAAGTTGCCAAAGGCACGGATTGTCTTCCGTGGAGCAATCTATCCTGCTTTGCCGGTAAGGTGTTGGAACGAATGACAGCGTTGTATACGCAGGCTGCTGCCAATGTGGGTATTACCTTTTTCGATCGCGGCATTCCGGATATCATAGCGTATCAGCAAGCAGCCGGTGTGCCCGTTGACAATAAGTACTATACAACCTTTCAACAGCATCCTTACCACCAGCTTGTTTTTATTTTACCACCCTGGAAACACATCTATGTAAATGATGCCGAGCGATGGCAAACATTTGAAGAAGCTGTTCATTTGTATACATCCATCCGGGAAACCTACCAGGCATTCGGCTTTACCCTGGTAACCGTGCCGGAAGCGCCTGTTGAGAACAGGATGCAGTTTATACTGCAAACGATCGCTCAACAAAAAGCCATACAAAAGGACCGGCTTATATCACCGGGAATTAAAAAATAGCCTGAAACAAAATTATTACTACTTTCGCCGCCGAAGGTAGCAGCATTTTGCTGCTTTAATAGGGAATCCGGTGTAAGTCCGGAACAGTCTCCGCTGCTGTAAGTTCTTGTACGTGAATGGTCAATGGTGAATGGTGAATAGCTCGCGCTATTTCAGATCAATAACTGATCTTGCGCCGCTAAGATTGTTGCCGATTGCCGATTCACGTTTCACGCCTGTTGCAACTCCATACCACTGTTGGTTTTGGTTCAAAAGCCAGATCAACGGGAAGGTCTGTCAACAGAGAACAAGTCAGAAGACCTGCCTTACTAATAAAATTTACTCACCGCTTTCGGAAGAAAGGCAAAGAGCAATAATGAAAAAGAGCAGGTATTTTATCTACTGCAGAAAACACATTTTTCTGCCCCCCGTTTTTGGGACACGAACAATCTCCATTATCAACATCGGTATTTTGTTGCTGTGGCTGGCATCCTGTAAACCAACTGTAAAGCCATCTTCTCATTTAACGGCTTTAAAGCCTGTTACCGCAAAGAGCACCATACAGTATTCCAAAGGCTTTACGATCGAATACTTCGAAAACTTCAAGCTGGTTAAGATCGTAAACCGTTTTTCCGACAAAACCGACACCCTGCAATATGTACTTGTACAAAGAGGAACACCTACTCCCGCCAGGTATTCGGGCGCTATGGTGATACAGATCCCCATACAAAAAATGATGGTTACCTCTTCCATGCACGTAGGAATGGCAGATTTTGCCGGTGCAGCCGATGTAATAATCGGATTGGCCGACTCAAAATATGTTACATCCCCTGTAGTGCGCAAGAACATAGCAGCTGGTAAAGTAATAGAAGTAGGCAATGGCAGCAGCATGAATCATGAGTTGATCATTTCGAAAAAACCTGATCTGCTAATGACTATGGGCAGCCCCGATGCCCCCTTCAACCGCTATCAACCGCTGATCGGTGCAGGCATTCCGGTGATGATGAATGCAGAATGGCTGGAAACCGACCCCATAGGCCGTTCAGAATGGGTGAAGCTCATGGCGGCCCTGTTGAACAAAGAAGAAATGGTGAACCAGAAATTTGATGCGCTTGTAAAAGAATATAACCGTATAAAAGAGCTGGCGGCAAAAGTGACCAACAAGCCAGAAGTAGTGATCGGGATGCCCTTCAAAGGCACCTGGTTCGTACCTGACGGCGACAGTTACCTGACACAATTTTTAAAAGATGCCGGGGCCAAATACCATTGGTCAGATGTAATTAGTAAAGGCAGCCTGGCATTTAATTTTGAAACGGTAGCGCCTATAGCCCTGAAAGCCGATTTCTGGTTGAACATGAGCAATGCCCAATCAAAAAAAGAAATTGCCGCCACCGACCAACGCTATACGCAGTTTAATCCATACAAAAAAGGAACGCTGTATAACAGCAACAAGCGGTTAAACGACATCGGCTCTAACGATTACTGGGAATCCGGCGCCGTGAATCCACATCTTATCCTGGCCGACCTCATCACCATTTTTCACCCGGAAATATTACCGGGTCACCAACTGTTTTATTACAAACAATTACAATAATGACCGTAGCAACGCTTCCTGCTACCCGAAAGGATCAATGGGCAGCTTCGTTCGTGAAGTTGACCGTTCTGTTATTGCTGTTGCTCATCGTGTTCATAACAGATATAGCCTTCGGTTCTGTATCAATTCCATTACGTACCGTGCTGGATATTATCATATCGGGCCATGGGGAGAACCCGGCATGGATCTACATTGTAGAAGAGATCAGGATCCCCAAAGCCATAACAGCCGTGATCGTGGGCTGCGGACTGCCGGTGAGCGGCTTACTCATGCAAACGCTTTTCCGCAATCCGCTGGCCGGGCCTGCGGAGTTGGGCGTTACTGCCGGCGCAAGCCTGGGCACGGCGCTGGTGATGTTATCAGCAGGAAGCATTACCACTGTTTATGCCATTAAAGAGCTGGGCATTTCAGGAAGCTGGTTAATATTACTCATGGCTTCATTGGGCGCCGCGTTTATCATGTTCGTCATCATTGCCATCTCAGCCCGGTTAAGAGATAATGTTATTATGCTCATTGTGGGTGTAATGATCGGCACCATCACCTATTCCGTTATCAGCATCTGGCAATACTTCAGCTCACCTGAACAGGTAATGGATTTTTTAATGTGGACATTCGGTTCCCTCGGTGGCGTATCAGGTAACCAGCTTTACCTGCTGGCCGTAGTAGTGGCCGTGGGTTTGCTGATCGCATTCGCCTCCTCCAAAATGCTGGATACGTTATTGCTGGGCGAGCATTATGCCCGCAGCATGGGTTTAACGGTAAACAGAGCCCGGCTGCTGATCATCGGTAGCACCAGTTTACTGGCTGGTAGCATCACCGCCTTTTGCGGCCCTATTGGCTTTATTGGAATAGCGGTACCACACCTGGCCCGCTCGCTGTTCAATACATCAGACCATCGTACGCTTATTCCTGCCTGCTGTTTAATGGGTACCTCGTTGATGCTGCTGTGTGATATCATTGCTCAATTACCGGGCAGTAATTCGGTATTGCCCATCAATGTGATCACTGCATTGGTAGGTTCACCGGTAGTTATCTGGATCATTATGACCCGGAATAATTTAAAAAATTCTTTCTGATGAATAACACAGCACCTTTACTAAAAGCAAGCGGGTTATCCATCGGATATAAAAAAGGTACCAAAGAAGAGAAGGTCCTTGCCGGACCGCTTGAACTGGAAATACGATCCGGGCAACTCATCTGTTTGTTAGGACCAAACGGCGCCGGCAAATCTACCCTCATCCGCACCCTGGCTGGTTTACAACCTTTACTCTCGGGAACGGTGGAAATGGGTGGCAAAAATCTGGCAAAGCTAAAGCCGCCCGAAAGAGCCAAACAATTGAGTATGGTGTTAACGGGCCGGGTACCATCTGGCAATCTGACTGTATATTCCATTATTGCGCTTGGCCGGTTTCCTTACACCAACTGGTTGGGCACGTTGCAACCAAAAGACCGGGAAATAGTTGAATGGGCCATGCACATAACAGAGACAACCGCTTTTGCCAACAGAAAGCTGATAGAGTTGAGTGATGGCGAATCGCAAAAAGTAATGCTGGCAAGAGCATTGGCGCAGGACACGCCGGTCATTATTCTCGACGAGCCAACCGCACACCTTGACCTTCCCAACCGCATTACCCTGATGCACCTGTTACATCAGCTGGCAAAAACAACCGGCAAAGGCATTTTATTATCTACGCATGACCTTGACCTTGCCCTGCAAACAGCCGACGAGGTATGGCTGCAGCGCAATGATGGCGCCTTCACCAAAGGCGCCCCCGAAGATATTGTACTGAACGGGACTTTTGAAGCAGCTTTTCATAAAGAAGGTTTTGCCTTCGACAAAAACAGCGGCACGTTTACCATTCACAAAAGCAATGGGCGATCAATAAACGTTGAAGGCGAAGGCGCCCCGCTTTTCTGGACAAAAAGAGCGCTCTTGCGCGAAGGATACACCGTTTCAACCAAAGCGTCAGCATGTATTTACATCCTTGACAATGGGAATACCGTACAATGGAAATTCAGCAACGAAACGCATGACACAATAACCAGTTTGTTGCATGCGCTGCGTAACAGCCAACCAAAATAAAAAGCCTGAATAACAATAAGCACACAATAAATATTACATAACGCAAAGGGAAAAGCAAAACCATGAAGCAACTCTTACTGATCAGCGCTACGCTGGCTGCCACTACTGCTATGGCGCAAAGCGAACAAACAGATACGTTAAAAACACAGACCCTGGGACAGGTTGTGGTAACAGCAAGCCGCACCGAAGTACAGCGAAATAAAATACCGCAAAGTATTACCGTTATTAATAGAAAGGACATTGAAAAAACAGGCGGTCAGGAATTTACCGACCTGCTCAAAAAAAATGCATCGGTAAATGTTGTGCAATATCCCGGTTTACTGGCAGGTATAGGTATCCGCGGTTTTCGTCCGCAAACAGGTGGCTTAAACCAGCGCGTGCTGTTATTGATCGACGGCAGACCGGCAGGAGCTGCCAATATAGCCACCATCAATCCATCCGACATCGAACGCATTGAAGTATTGAAAGGCCCTGCATCTGCATTGTATGGCGCCCAGGCCATGGGCGGCGTGGTAAATGTGATCACCCGTAAATCGGCCGGTACGATCCGTACCACGGTTGCTGCAGAATACGGATCGTATAAAACCTTCAAAGGCTCCATTGCCACTGGTGGCAACATTACGAAAGACCTCGATTTCGATCTTTCCTTTATCACCTATGACCGGGCCAAAAACATGAAGCTGGGCAAGGGAATTTTTTTCAGAAAACTGCTGGATGCGGAAACAGCCACGGCAAATTATGCAGACTCCTCTGTTGAAGTGGACGACAAACGTTCTGATGGTTTAAGACGTGAATACACCCGCCTGAACTATAATACCGGTAGTTTACGGGTAGGCTACCAACTGGCAACCCATTGGAAACTGAATGTAAAGGGGGAACGATTTATGGCCAAAAATGTGGAGTCGCCCAGTGATATATTTTTTGGCAATGCACAACCCAGCACAAAAGACATTGAGCGATACAACGGGGAAGTGGGCATTACCGGGGATCTGGGCAAACATTCCATTTCGCTGAGAGGGTACGCTGCCAATGAAAAGAATTTCAACAATACGTTGTTATCCGGTGGCAACCTCATAGTGCCCTACCTTTCCTTTCAAAGCAACGCAAAATGGAATGGTATTCAATTAAAAGATGTTGTACAACTGAACCGTCATTCCCTGATACTTGGCGTTGACTATAACCGCGCATCCACCACGTCAAGATCTTACAATACCAATCGCTCTGAAAAAGCGCCGTTCTCGCCCAATTACAGCCAGGAATTTAAAGCCATATATGCACAGGGACAATTGAATTTCCTGCATGAAAAATTGATCATCAATCCTGGTGTTCGCTATGACCTGATCACTTATGACGTGAAGCAAACACCTTTCCTCGATACCTATTCACCAGGAAAAGAAACCAATCCATTTTTCAGTCCAAGTATGGCAGCCCAATACCAGGTGCTGAACAACCTGACTGTTCATGGAACAATTGGGCGCGCATTTGTGTCGCCCGATGCGTATAATGTTGCCGGGTATTCAGAGATCGTTTCCAATACCACGAACAAGGCTACCGTAACACAAGGTAACCCCGACTTAAAAAATGAGAACAGCGTTTCCTGGGATGCAGGGATCCGCTTTCAGAAAAACGCATCGGGTTTTATGGCCGACCTTACGTACTTTCAAACAGATGTAAAAGACCGCATCACCACCCAAAGGACCACGCCTGCTACTACCGAAACAACGGAAAGCGGTTATGTGATCAGCAGCCGTACTACCTATATCAATGCCAATAAAGGGGAGATCCGCGGACTGGAAGGTGAAGTGTCGTATGATCTTGGTGCGCTCCAAAACAATCGCTATTCATTAAGGGCCTTTATCAACGCCACTAAAACATTTAAAGCAGAAGAAATAACCATAGCAGCTGATGGCACCGAGACAAAGAAAGATATTTACAATATAGCTGATCTTACCGCAAGCTATGGGGTGGAATACAACAACAGAAAAGGAATTAATACCCGGTTAAGCGGCCGTTATGCCGGTCATCGCAAGGATACAGATTTCAATGATCCCAAGTCACCTGAAATTGTTTATCCAGCCTTTATGGTGGTTGACTTTTATGCAGGCTATACGTATGCAGGAAAACATCAGCTAGGTTTGTTTGTAAATAACATAACCGATGAAAACTATTATGAAAAGCGTGGGTACAATTTGCAGGGACGTAACATCAACATACGTTATGCGATCACTTTGTAAGTATTAATAACATCATTAAAACCAGTAAAATGAAGATCTATACCAAAAAAGGCGACAAAGGCACAACCGGTTTGTTTGGCGGCAAGCGTGTATACAAAGACGATGTTCGGGTTGAATGCATAGGCACCCTTGATGAAGTGAATTCTACCATTGGGCTGCTCCGTACAAAATTGGGGAATGAACATCCGTGGCAAGCCAATCTGCATAAGATCCAGAAAGACATGATGGATATGATGTCGCACCTGGCCAGGCCTTCCGATACCAAAAAAGTAAACACCAATCCGATGCCTGAAGATGGCGCGGCTTTTTGCGAGGCATGGATCGATGAACTGGAAGGCGCAATGACCTCTCCCTCTGATTACTTTTTATTACCAGGCGGC